>DATKFT010000148.1:0-14646 GCA_035544335.1 Pseudorhodoferax sp. | reverse complement strand
CGCCCTGGGTGGCCAGCGCGGTGTCGGGGCTGCTGCTGTCGGTGCTGCTGGTGGCCGGCCTGGGATTGCGGGCCCGGGCGCGCACGCCGGCGGCCACGACGGCCCGCCTGGCCGAACTGCAGGCCCGCATCCGCCCGCATTTCTTGTTCAACACGCTGAACAGTGCGATCGCGCTGGTGCGCGAGGAGCCGGCCCGGGCCGAGGCCTTGCTCGAAGACCTCTCGGACCTGTTCCGCCACGTGCTCAAGGACCCCGGGGAGTCGGTCACGCTGGGCGAGGAGATCGCGCTGGCCGAGCGCTACCTGGCCATCGAGCAGGTGCGTTTCGGTGCGCGGCTGCGCGTGCAGTGGTCGCTGGACCCGGACGCCGACGCGGTGCGCCTGCCGCCGCTGCTGCTGCAGCCGCTCGTTGAAAATGCCGTCAAGCATGGCGTGGAGCCCAGCAACGAGGGGGCCGACATCCGCATCGCCACCGAACGGCGGGGCGAGCAGGTGCGCATCCTGGTGGTCAACACGGTGCCGGCCGGCCAGGGGGCCAGCGGCCATGGCGTGGCATTGGACAATGTGCGCACCCGGCTGAACCTGTTGCACGACGTGCGCGGCAGCTTCCGCGCGGGGCTGCGCTACGGGGTGTTCCGCGTGCGCATCGAGGTGCCGGTGTCGGCATGAACCAGAAACGGAAGAAGGCATGGCGTTGCGTGTGTTGATCGTGGACGACGAGCCGCTGGCGCGCACGCGGCTGCGCACGCTGCTGGGCGACTGCCATGCGCCCTCGGCCCTGGTGTGCGGCGAGGCCGGCAACGCCGCCGAGGCCATGGCCTTGCTGCGGCGCGAGCGCTTTGACCTCGCGCTGCTGGACATCCACATGCCTGGCAGCGACGGCCTGGTGCTGGCCAACACGCTGCGCGCGTTGCCGGCACCGCCGGCGGTGGTGTTCGTGACCGCCTATGCCCAGCACGCGCTGCAGGCCTTCGACGTCGAGGCCGTGGACTACCTGACCAAGCCGGTGCGGCTGCAGCGGCTGCAGCATGCGCTGCAGAAGGTCGAGCGCCTGCGCGGGCTGGCCGGCCAGCTGGCCGACCCCGACGCCGATGCCTTCATCCTGATCCAGGACCGTGGCCGCACCGAGCGCGTGCCGCTGGCCCAGGTGCTCTACCTGAAGGCCGAGCTCAAGTACGTGACGGTGCGCACGCTGGCGCGCAGCTACATCCTCGACGGCGCGCTGAACGACCTGGAGACGCGCCACCGCCAGTACTTCGTGCGCGTGCACCGCAACGCGCTCGTGGCGCGCAAGGCCCTGCGCGCGCTCGAGAAGCACCACGACCCCGAGGAGGGCGAAGGCTGGGCCGTGCGCCTGCACGGGCTGGACGAGCCGCTGGCGGTCTCGCGCCGGCAACTGGCCGCGGTGCGCGAGGTGCTGGCCGGCTGATCCTGTGCGATGGATGGTGCGGCGGCCCGAGGGCCCCGCTCCTACACTGCGGCGGGCTCGGCTTGTGCGTCGCACGGCCGCGGTGTCTGGAACAGGAAGACAACATGAAGTGGAACGACATCGGCGTCGCTCGCCGGCTCTGGCTCGTGGTCCTGGGATTGCTCGTGGCCATGCTGGCCATCGCAGCCTGGGCGCAGCTCAACTCCGCGCAGGTCATGGACCGCGGCCTGCGCATGGTGCTGGCCTACGAGGGACGTATTTCCGATGCCATCCGCTGGCGCGGCCTGACCGAAACGGCCACGAGCCTGGTCGAGGGATCGGCCGTCACCAGCGACGCGACGCTGGCCAAGATCTACGACAGCCGGGTCAAGGGACTGATTGCGCAGATCACGGTGGTGCAGGAGCGCATCACCAAGGCCGAGAACACCGAGGAGAGCAAGGTTGCGCTGCAGGCCATCGCGGACCAGCGCACCAAGGTGCTCGCCATGACCGCGCGCGTGACCGAACTCAAGAACGCCGGCAGCGACGTGCAGACCTACGTGGACCGCGAGTACCGGCCGGCGATCGACGCCTACCTCAAGGCGCTGGAAGGCTTTGTCACGGTCCAGGAGCAGTTGCGTGACCGTGCGCGCCAGCAGGCCGAGGACGAGCGGCGCACCGGCTCGTTCACGGGCCTGGCCATCATCGGCCTGGTGTTCGTGATCGGCATCTTGCTGACGGCCGCGCTGGTGCGTTCCATCGTGCGGCCGCTGGCGCGTGCGCTGGGCGCGGCCGACGCGATCGCGGGCGGCGACCTCACGCAGCGCCTGGACGATCCGCGCCGCGACGAATTCGGCCAACTGCTGCAGGCGCTCTCGTCCATGACGGAGCGCCTGCGCGCGCTGGTCAGCGAGGTGCGCAGCGGCGTCGAGTCGGTGTCCACGGCCTCGGTGCAGATCGCCAGCGGCAACCACGACCTGTCGGCGCGGACCGAGCAGACCGCCTCCAACCTGCAGCAGACCGCCGCGAGCATGGAGGAGCTGACCAGCGCGGTCACGCAGTCGGCCGACACCGCGCGCCAGGCCAACCAGCTGGCCAGCACGGCGGCCCAGGCCGCCACCCAGGGCGGCGAGGTGGTCGGCCAGGTGGTGCGCAGCATGCAGGACATCAGCGAGGCCTCGCGCAAGATCGCCGACATCATCGGCACCATCGATGCGATCGCGTTCCAGACCAACATCCTGGCACTGAACGCGGCCGTGGAAGCCGCGCGCGCGGGCGAGCAGGGCCGCGGCTTCGCCGTGGTGGCCTCCGAGGTGCGCGCGCTGGCCGGGCGCTCGGCCGAGGCGGCCAAGGAGATCAAGACGCTGATCGGTGCATCGGTGCAGACCGTGGAGAGCGGTTCGGCCCAGGTCGAGCGTGCAGGCGCCTCCATGCAGGAGATCGTGGCCGGCGTGCGCCGAGTGAGCGACCTGATCGGCGAGATCAGTGCGTCGTCCTCCGAGCAGCGCGACGGCATCGGTCAGGTCAGCCAGGCGGTCACGCAGCTGGACCAGATGACACAGCAGAACGCCGCGCTGGTCGAGGAGTCGGCGGCCGCGGCATCCGGCCTGCGCGACCAGGCGCAGCGGCTGTCGGAAGTCGTCGCGGTGTTCAACGTGGGCACGGGCGCTGCGGCGCTCGCCGCGCCCCGTTCCGTGCCCATTTCCGCACCGATCTCCGCGCCCGTGGCGGCCAGGCCGGCAGCAGTGGCCGCACCTGTCGCAGCCAGGAAGCCGGCCATCGCCACGTCCACGGGCGCTGCGGCCAAGGCCGCGGCAGCCCGTGCGCCTGCTGCCGCCGCGCCCACAAAGCTTGCGGCTCCCAAGAGCCCGGCAACGCCGGCGCCGGTGCGCGCACCGGCAGCGCGGCCCAAGGCCGCCTCGGCCGCCAACGGGGTCGACGAAGGCGAGTGGGAAAGCTTCTGAGCTGAGGGCGCTGGCCGGCCGGCGGCTCAGCCGGCCATGCCCTCGACGAGAAAGCGCACGCGCCGCTGGCCCTGCCACTCGTCGGCGTCGAGCCGGAACGCCAGCACCGCGCGGTTGGGCAGCGGCTCCACACGGCCGAACCAGATGCCGTCGACGGGCTGGCCCTGGTGGCGCAGCTTGAGCGCGAGGTGGCGCTCGCCGACCAGGCGCTGCGAGACGATCTCGACCTCCTCGCTGAAGGTGGGCGCAGCGAAGCCCTGGCCCCAGACCTCGCGGTGCAAGGTGTCCACCATCTCGGCGCGGCGGTATTCGGGCGCGAGCGGTCCGTCGGTGTCGAGCCGGCGCGTCAGCGCCGCGGCGTCCAGCCATTCGCGCGCGATGGCGCGCAGACCGGCCTCGAAGTCGGGCCAGCGCTCGGCCGCCACGGTGCAGCCCGCGGCCATGGCGTGGCCGCCGAAGCGCAGCAGCACGCCGGGATGGCGCTTGGCCAGCAGGTCCAGCGCATCGCGCAGATGGAAGCCCGCGATCGAGCGGCCCGAGCCCTTGAGCTCGCCCTCGTGGCCCGGCGCGCGCGAGGCCGCGAACACGAAGCAGGGCCGGTGCAAGCGGTCCTTGAGCCGCGAGGCCACGATGCCGACCACGCCTTCGTGGAAATCGGGGTCGTAGACGCTGATGGCGGGCGGCACTTCGTCACCCTCGCCGAACAGGGACTCGGTGGCCAGCTCGGCCTGCTCGCGCATGTCGATCTCGATGCTGCGGCGCTCGCGGTTGATCGCGTCCAGCGTGCGCGCGAGTTCGGCGGCGCGCGCGGCGTCGTCGGTCAGCAGGCACTCGATGCCCAGCGTCATGTCGGCCAGCCGGCCGGCGGCGTTGATGCGCGGGCCCAGTGCAAAGCCGAAATCGAAGCTCGTGGCCTGGCTGCTCTTGCGGCCCGCGGCATCGAACAGCGCCGCCACGCCGGGCGGCATCTGCCCGGCGCGGATGCGCTTGAGGCCCTGGGCCACGAGGCGGCGGTTGTTGGCATCGAGCTTGACCACGTCGGCCACGGTGCCCAGCGCGACCAGCGGCAGCAGCGCATCGAGCTTGGGCTGGGGCCGGACCGGAGCCCCCCCGCTTGCCATGGCGTGTGCTGCGCTGCCCCCCGCGGGGACGCTCGCAGCTTGGGATGGCCCGGCCGTGCCCGGCCCGTAGACCCCGCGCGCGCGCAGTTCCGCGCGCAGCGCCAGCAGCACGTAGAACATCACGCCCACGCCGGCCATGGACTTGCTCGCGAAGCCGCAGCCGGGCTGGTTGGGGTTGACGATCGCCTCGGCGCTGGGCAGCTCGGGCGCGGGCAGGTGGTGGTCGGTCACGAGCACCGCCAGGCCCAGTGCGCGCGCATGGGCCACGCCCTCCAGGCTCGCGATGCCGTTGTCCACGGTGACCAGCAGGTCGGCGCCGCGCGCATGCACGCGCTCGGCGATGGGCGCGGTCAGGCCGTAGCCGTCGACCACGCGGTCGGGCACGAGGTAGTCGACCTGGCGCGCGCCGAGCAGGCGCAGGCCGCGCACGGCCACGGCGCAGGCCGTGGCGCCGTCGCAGTCGTAGTCGGCCACGATGCAGATGCGCGCGTCGCGCGCGATGGCGTCGGCCAGCAGCCGCGCGGCGGCCTCGGCGCCGAGCAGGCCCTGCGGGCCGGTGGGCGGCAGCAGGCGCGCCAGGCCGTCGTCGAGCTCATCGAAGGCCAGCACGCCGCGGGCTGCGAACAGCCGCGCCAGCAGCGGGTGCACGCCGGCCTGCTCCAGGGCCCAGGCCGCGCGCGGCGGGACATCGCGGGCGTGGATCTTCACAGGCCCTCCAGCAGCTGGGCGATCTGCGGCTTGCGCCAGCGGGTGAGCCAGCGCGCCAGCGCAGCACGCGGGCGGGCGTCGAAGCGCTGGCTGGCCTGGCGGCCGCAGAGTGTCAGCGCCACGGGCTCGCCCGCGCGCAGGCGCTGCAGCAGCGGCGCGCAATGCGTGGCGTCGATGCGCTGCCAGGTGGCGGACCAGCTGGCCCAGTCGCCCTGGCGGGCGCTCGGGCCGAGCGCGTCCACATGCTGCAGCGCGGTGGGCGTGGCAGGTGCAGCCGCGGCTGCGGCGGGCCAGCTGCCGCAGCCGCTGATCCACAGCGCGTTGACGGGCGCCAGGCGCTGCGCGGCGCGCGTGTCGTTGGTCGGATGGGTGTAGAGCAGCATCTGCATCTCGTTCTGCAGCCGGCGCAGCAGCGGGCTGGCCGGCAGCCAGGGGTTCAGGTCGTCCTCGTCCAGCACGCGCTCGGGCGAGGCCGTGGCCAGGCCGCGGAAGGCTTCGCCGTGCGCGAGCCAGCGGCCGTCCTGCCAGCGCTCGACCACGATGCCGTCCTCGGCCAGGTAGGGGGCCATCCTGGCCATGAAGGCCTCGGCCTCGTCGGGCGCGAGCGTGAGTGTGGCGGGGTCGGCCAGGCGCACCTGGTTCATGCCGACCTGGAAATGGCAGGGGGTCAGGAAGGCCCAGTCCTGTGCGGGCGGCAGGCCGGCCGCGAGGGCTGCGGCGGCCGCCCAGGGCAGGCGGCCGTCCTCGCCGCGCAGGCCCAGGGCCTGCGCCAGCGCGCGTTCGGCCGGGGTGTCCAGCGCGTCCTCGGGCACGCGCGCGAGCGGCGCGGGGCTGAGTTCGGCCAGCAGGGCAGAGAGCGCGGGCAGCGCCAGGCCGGCGAGCGCGCTGCGGCAGGCGGGCGCGTCGCTGGCGGCGTCGGTGATGAGCAGATGGGCCGGGGTGATCGCTGACATAGGGGGATTGTCCGGGATGCCACAATGCCCGTTTTTTGCGGACTCAGCCCGCCCGCGATGCACCTTCCCTACGAACTGGCCGTCGGCTGGCGCTACACGCGCGCCGGCCGCGCGACGCGCCGCAACGGTTTCATCTCCTTCATCTCCGGCGTGTCCATGCTGGGCATCGCGCTCGGCGTGGCGGCACTCATCATCGTGCTCTCGGTCATGAACGGCTTCCAGAAGGAAGTGCGCGACCGCATGCTGGGCGTGGTCTCGCACATCGAGATCTATGCGCCGCAGGGCCAGGCCATCCCCGATCCGCAGCGCACCATGGCCGAGGCCAGGCGCAACCCGGCCGTCATCGGCGCGGCACCCTTCATCGCGAGCCAGGCACTGGTGGCGCGTGGCGACGACATGAAGGGTGCGCTGGTGCGCGGCGTCGACCCGGCCACCGAGGGCCAGGTGACCGACGTGGCCAACAACGCGGGTGGCCAGGCCATCGCGCGCCTGGTGCCAGGCCAGTTCGGCATCGTGCTGGGCGTGGACCTGGCGCGCAACCTGGGCGTGCGCGAGGGCGACCGCGTCACGCTCGTCACGCCTTCGGGCCAGGTCACGCCGGCCGGCGTGGTGCCGCTGCTCAAGCAGATGACCGTGGTGGGCCTGTTCAACTCGGGCCACTACGAGTACGACTCGGCACTGGCCATGGTGCACATCGAGGACGCGGCCAAGCTGTTCCGGCTCGAAGGCCCCAGCGGCGTGCGGCTCAAGCTGCGCGACCTGCACCAGGCGCGCGAGGTGGCCATGGAACTGTCGCGCACGCTGTCGGGCGAGCTGCTGATCCGCGACTGGACGCGCCAGAACCAGACCTGGTTCGCGGCCGTGCAGCTCGAAAAACGCATGATGTTCATCATCCTCACGCTGATCGTGGCCGTGGCCGCGTTCAACCTGGTCAGCACGCTGGTCATGACGGTGACCGACAAGCGCGCCGACATCGCCATCCTGCGCACGCTGGGCGCGAGCCCGCGCAGCATCATGGGCATCTTCATGGTGCAAGGTGCCATGGTGGGCGTGATCGGCACCTTCGCTGGCCTGGCGCTGGGGCTGCTCGTGGCCTTCAACATCGACGTGATCGTGCCGGCGCTAGAGCGTTTGTTCCATGCCAGCTTCCTGCCGCGCGAGGTCTACCTGATCAACCGCATGCCCAGCGATCCGCAGCAGGGCGACATCGTGCCGATCGCGGTGATCTCGCTGGTGCTGGCGTTCCTGGCCACCATCTACCCGAGCTGGCGCGCCAGCCGCGTGAACCCCGCGGAGGCCCTGCGCTATGAATGACGTGGCCAACCCCGCCGTCGCCACACGGCATGCGGCGCCCGCCGCCGGTGCGCCCGTGCTCGAGGCGCGCGGCCTGGGCAAGCGCTTCCACGAAGGCCGTTTGGACGTGACGGTGCTGCAGGGCGTGGACCTCAGCGTCTATGCGGGCGAAACCGTGGCCATCGTGGGCGCCTCGGGCTCGGGCAAGAGCACGCTGCTGCACCTCCTGGGCGGCCTGGATGCGCCCACGGCGGGCAGCGTGCGCCTGGCCGGTCAGGACCTGTCGGGCCTGAGCCCCGCCGCGCAGGGCGAGCTGCGCAACCGCGAGCTGGGCTTCGTCTACCAGTTCCATCACCTGCTGCCCGAGTTCAGCGCGCGCGACAACGTGGCCATGCCCTTGTGGATCCGCCGCCAGACGCGCGAGGCCGCCGGCGCGCGGGCGGCGCAGATCCTGACCGAAGTGGGCCTGGCCGAGCGCATGGCGCACCGGCCGGCCGAGCTGTCCGGCGGCGAGCGCCAGCGCGTGGCGATCGCGCGCGCGCTGGTCGGCACGCCGCGCTGTGTGCTGGCCGACGAGCCCACGGGCAACCTGGACCGCGGCACGGCCGAAGCCGTGTTCGCGATGATGCTGGGCCTGGCGCGCGAGCACGGCACGGCCTTCATCGTGGTCACGCACGACGAGTCGCTGGCTGCGCGCTGCGCGCGCGTGCTGCGTCTCACGCGCGGCGTTCTGAGCGAGCATCGACCCTGAAACGGGCACAACAAGGGATGGCCATGGGCATCACACCGGACACCATTGCCGCGCTGCAGCGGGCGGGCCAGGCACTGAACGCCGCGCGTTCGGCATTGCAGCAAGCGTCGCAGCAGCAGTCGGCCCGCGTCGCGCAGGCGCTCGGCGAGAACCCGTTCGGGCTCGAGAACGACGCGCACTTCGAGCACTGGAAGGCCATTGCGCGCATGGCGCAGGCGCTGCAGGGCATGGAAGAGCAGCTCGAGACCATCTTCCACACCGCCGGCGAGATCGCCTTCCAACGGCCGCTGCCGGGTGCGGGTGCGCATGCGGGCCAGCCGCTGCGGCTGGCGGCTGGCGCGGCGCTGGCTGCCTTGGAGCCGATCGCCGACGTCGAGCCCGTCGGCACGCGCCGCGGTCGGCGCCCGAAGACCGCCCAGCTGGCTCCGGCCCCGGCGCCTGCGGCAGGTGCGGCGCGCAAGCCCAGGCAGGGCACGGCGCAGGGCCGGACCGGCGCACCGGCACGCGCCGCTGCGCCGTCCTCGGCGCCGGCGCTCAAGGGCAACGCCGCGCGCGTGCTGGCCTATCTGTCGGGCACGCTGAGCCGACGCGGGTTCACGCGCGTCACGCATGGCGAGATCGTTGCCGGCGCCGGCATCCCGTTCGGCTCGGTCGGTGCGGCGCTGGCAGGGCTCAAGAACCGTGGCCTGCTGCGCGAGGGCGAGCGCGGCAGCTACCAGCTGGCCTGAAGGGCCGGCGCGCTGGCGCACAGCAGCTGCGTCATGTCGGCCGCCGGCATGGCCTTGGAGAACAGCCAGCCCTGGTAGTAGTCGCAGCCATGGGCCTGCAGAAAGGCCAGCTGCGCCGGCTGCTCCACGCCTTCGGCCACGACCTGCAGCTGCATGGTCTTGGCCAGCGCGAGCACGGCGCGCACCAGCGTGGCGTCGCTGTCGCGCTCGGTGATCAGTGCGATGAAGGCGCGGTCGATCTTCAGGCGGCTGACCGGGAACTCGCGCAGGTAGGCCAGCGAGGAGTGGCCTGTGCCGAAGTCGTCCAGTGCGACGCCCAGGCCCAGCGCGCAGAGCTTGTGCAGCTGTTCCTTGGTCTGTTGCGGGTCGATCATGGCCTCCGACTCCGTGATCTCCAGCTCCAGCAGCGCAGGCGGCGTGCCGTACTCGGCCAGGCGTTCGCCCAGCCAGTCGGCCAGGCGCGGCTGGCGGAACTGGCGCGCCGACAGGTTGACGCTCACGCGCACCGGGTGCCCGGCCTCGGCCCACAGGGCGGCCTGCCGGCAGGCCATGCCCAGCACCCAGTCGCCCAGCGGCAGGATCAGGCCGGTGCTCTCGGCCACGGGGATGAAGCGCGAGGGCGGCACCTCGCCGAGCAGGTCGTCGGTCCAGCGCAGCAGCGCCTCGACGCCGACCACGGCGCCGCTGGCGACATCGATCTGCGGCTGGTAGTGCAGCCGCAGCCCGGCGTGGTCCAGGGCCAGCTTGAGGCGGTCGTGCAGCAGCACCTTTTCTTCCATCTGCCGGCCCATGCTGGCCGAATAGACCGCATAGGTGCCGCGGCCCGCAGCCTTGGCCCGGTACATCGCCATGTCGGCGTAGCGCAGCAGGGTCTGCGCATCCTGCGCGTCGTCCGGGTAGAAGACGATGCCGATGCTGCCACCCAGGTGGACTTCGTAGCCGTCCACCGTGCAGGGCTCGGCCAAGAGCTTGCCGATCTTGTTCGCCACGTCCTGCGCATCGGCCGGTTCGGACAGTTCGGGCAGCAGCACGATGAACTCGTCGCCGCCGAGCCGCGCGAGCGTGTCCGCCGAACGCAGCGCGCGGCGCAGCCGCTTGGCGACCTCGACCAGCACCTTGTCGCCGACGGCATGGCCGTGGCCGTCGTTGATGGACTTGAAGTCGTCCAGGTCCAGCAGCAGCACGGCCAGCAGGCGTTCCTGGCGCTGGGCCTGGTGCAAGGCCTGGGCGAGCTGCTGGTTGAACATCCAGCGGTTGAACAGGCCTGTCACGACATCGTGCGTGGCCTGGTACAGCATGCGGTGCTCCATGCGCTTCATGCCCGTCATGTCGCGCACGAACACCACGGTGGTCGCCTGGCCCTGCACCGTGCACTGGCTCAGCGCGATGTCCACCGGCACGGAGTTGCCGTCGCTGCGCAGCAGCGTGAGGTTGTCGACCGTGCCCATGGGCCGGCGTGCGTGCAGGCCGGCATGGCTGCTGCCCATGTTGGCGCGGTGCCTGGCATGCAGTTCGGGCGGCAGGAAGATCTCGACGGGCTGGCCGACCAGGGCCTGCGGCGTGTGGCCCGAGATGTGCAGCATCGCGTCGTTGGCCAGCAGGATCCGGCCGTCGCGCCCGACCAGCATGATGCCGTCGGGCGCCGAGGCGATGATGCTGCGCGCCAGGCCGTCCTGCGCGCCGGCCAGGGCCTCGGCCGTGCCCACCGCGGCCTGCTCGGCAGCGGGCATCCGCCAGGTGTCGCCGCGCGGCGGGCCCACGCCGGCCTGCTGCTCGGGCGCAGCGTGGCACCGCCCGGTGGTGGTACCGGCCGGGGCCGGGGCGAGCAGCGCGAGGCCGGAGGGCGGTGCCGTCGTCATGCGGCGGCGATGCCCGTGGCGTAGCCCTGGGGCATGGCCGATGGCAGCGAAGGTGCCGATGCTGCCGGGACCGCCGCCGTGCTGCGGAACACGGCAGCGGCCTGGGCCAGCCATTCGCTGCGGTGCTGCAGGTCCAGCGAGGCGCGGGCCGCCTCGTCGACGAGCAGCATGTTGTGCTGTGTGGTGCGGTCCAGCTGCTCGATCGCGCCATGCACCTCGGTGATGGTGTCGGCCTGGCCCGAGGTGGTCGTGTCGATGCGCTGGAGCAGGCCGGCCATGTCGCCCACCTGGGCCACGATCGCTGCGATGCCGTCTCCGGCGCGCGTCACCTGCTGCTGGCCCGCCTGCACTGCGCGGCTGCTGTCCTGGATCAGGCCCCGGATCTGCTGCGCCGCCTCGGCGCTGCGCAAGGCCAGCGTGCGCACCTCGCCGGCCACCACGGCGAAACCACGGCCCTGCTCGCCGGCACGCGCGGCCTCCACCGCGGCATTGAGGGCCAGGATGTTGGTCTGGAAGGCCAGCGCGTCGATGGTGCCGATGATGTCGCCGATGCGTGCGCTGGCCTGTGCGATGCGGTCCATGGTGTGGACCACCTCGGTGACGAGCGCACCGCCGCCCTGGGCGGATTCGGCCGCGCTGGCGGCGGACCGCGCCGCCGCGCGCACGGCGCTGGCGTTGTCGCGCACGGTGGCCGTGACATCGGCGAGCGCGGCCGTCGCCTCCTGCAGATGGCTGGCCGCCTGTTCCGTGTGCTCGCCCAGCGCGCGGTTGCTGGCGTGCAGCGCCTGGCCCGAGGCCTGCAGGCCATGGATCTGCAGGTTCACGTCGTCCACGAGCGAGCGCAGGTTCAGGCCCGCCTGCTGCACGGCACGGGTCAGCGCGCCGATCTCGTCGATGCGCTCCATCGGCGCGCCCTCCGGCGTCTGCCCGGCCGCCACCCGGTTGGCCTGCTGCAGCACCTGGCGGATCGGGCGTGCGATCTGGTGCTGCAGCCAGGCATCGCTGAGCACCAGGGCCGCGCCGCTGAGCAGCGCGAAGGGCGTCAGCGCGGCGGGGGCGAGCCCGCAACCCAAGGCGGCGGCGCCGGCACCCAGCCACAGCGCCACGAGGCCGCTGCGCAGCCGCCAGTGCAGCGGCAGCGTGCGCAGCGTGGAGCGCAGCGCGGTCGCACCCGTGCGCAGCAGCAGCCCGCGCCGGAAGGCCAGGCCGGCGCCACGGCCCTCGCGCATGCGCCGGTACTGCTGCTCGGCCGCAGCCACCTCGTCGCGCGTGGGCTTGGTGCGCACGGACAGATAACCCGCGAGCTGGCCGTCGCGCACGATGGGTGTGGCGTTGGCCCGGACCCAGTAGTGGTCGCCGTCGCGCCGGCGGTTCTTGACCAGGGCCGACCACGCGTAGCCCGAGCGCAGCGTGGCCCACATGTCGGCGAACGCGGCCGCGGGCATGTCGGGGTGGCGGACCAGGTTGTGCGGCTCTCCGAGCAGTTCCTCGCGGCTGAATCCGCTGGCCTCGATGAAGGCGGCATTGGCGTAGCGGATGCGGCTGTCCAGGTCCGTGGCCGACAGCAAGGTGGCGCCGTCACGGATCGGATGCTCGTGCCCGGTGATGGGGAGGTTGGTGCGCATGCTGGAGGGACCCGAGCAGCGTGACGCGGCACTTCGCCGTTCTTTGTTGCTCTTTTCGGTCCAGTTCCATCGATCTTGCAGTGCACCTTTACTGATTTGGCGCAATTCTTTGGTGTTGATTGGTTCGATTCGCATCCAATGTGATGAATCGAGCAGTAATGGGACAGGCGCTGGCCGCAACACGGTTAGAAACTGGTCATGCACCGATTGCACAACCGAGGGGAGGTTGCGCCAGCCGCGCGGCTGCGCGCACGCATGGCGGGGGACCTGCTCCGGCGCGGCCCGGAGGGCGCCGCGGCGGGGAGCGGGAACGGTCGACATCCAGGCCTGGGCCACG
Source organism: Pseudorhodoferax sp. (assembly GCA_035544335.1). GTDB lineage: Bacteria > Pseudomonadota > Gammaproteobacteria > Burkholderiales > Burkholderiaceae_C > Pseudorhodoferax. The sequence continues at coordinate 1,900 of DATKFT010000148.1, read as the reverse complement.
GCCCATGAGTACGGCCCCACCCCCAGGCGGCACGCAGCGGCGTGCCCCGTACAAAGGCCCGGCCCTGCGTGCCGCGGGCCGCAGCGCGGGCGAAGTCGCGCCCAATGCGCCGCGCTGCCTGAACTGCGCATCACGCTCCGTGTGCGTGGTCGGGCGGCTGGCCCCGGCGGAGCGGGAGCGGCTCGCCCCGTTCATCCTGGAGCGGGCCTTTCGCAAGGGCGACGTGCTGCAGGAGCAGGAGTGCATGTCCGAGCAGCTGCGCATCGTGAAGATCGGCACGACCTTGTTGCTGCGGCGCGGCATCAGCGGGCAGCGCAGCGTGATCGCGGTGTCGGGGCGGGGGCAGACCCTGGGCGTCCTGGCCTTGCTCGGAGCGCGCGAGATCCTGGATTGCCACGGCGCTTCGGCGGGCCGCCTGTGCGAGGTCGGCCTGGAGGCCGTGCGCCGCCAGGGGCTGGCCGACGACCGCTTCCTGCTGGCACTGGCCGCGCAGGAGGTGGCGGCCCTGGCACGCATGGCCGACTGGGCGCAGCTCGTGCACCTGCGCAGCATGCACAGGCGCCTGCTCGTGGCGCTGCGCCTGCTGGCGGCGGAACAAGGCAGCAGCTGCGTGCGCATTCCGAGCCGCACCCTGCTGGCCGAGCTGTTGGGCACCACGCGCGAGACCGTGACGCGCAGCCTGGGCACGCTGGTGCGCGCGCGCGACGTCGTCCGCCGCGACCGCTGGCACTACGAGGTGCGCGACATGGGGGAGGTGCGTGACCTGGGCGAAGCACGCGTGGATGCGCTGCCCGGCGGCCCGCCTGAGCGGAGTGCTTCTTCCTGAGGCGCGGCGGGACGTGCCGTCAGCCGCGCTTGCGCCGGGCCGTGGCGGGGGCGGGCGATGAGGAGGGTGAGGTACCGAACAGCGTGCGCCGCGCCTCGTCGCTGAGCACGGGGGCCCGCAGCTCGCGGCCCAGTGCCAGGCCGCGCTGGACACCCGGGCGCGCCATCGTGGCCTCGTACCAGCGCTCCACGTGCGGGTAGGCGGCCAGGTCGATCTGCTGCGCCGTGTGCATGCGGATCCAGGGCAGCGTGGCGATGTCGGCGATCGAGAATGCGCCGCCGGCCACCTGGCCACCCGTGCTGCCGAGCTGGCGGTCGAGCACGCCGTAGAGACGGCGCACCTCGCTGTCGTAGCGCTGGATCGCGTAGGGCACGTTTTCCTCGGCGTACTGACGGAAGTAGCTGTTCTGGCTGGCCATGGGCGCCAGGCCGCCGACCTGCCACATCAGCCACTGCAGCACCTGCAGGTGCGCCAGACCCTGCGGCGGCAGGAAGCGGCCGGTCTTGCCGGCCAGGTAGACCAGGATGGCGCCGGCCTCGCCGAGCCGCACGGGTTCGCCGCCGTCTGCGGGCGCCGTGTCCACGAGCGCCGGCATGCGGTGGTGCGGGTTGATCAAGGCCACGAACTCGGGTGCGAACTGCTCGCCGCGGCCGATGTTGACCGGCACCATGCGGTAGGGCAGGCCGCACTCCTCCAGCATGATGGAGCATGTCCATCCGTTCGGTGTGGGCCAGTAGTGCAGATCGATCATGGGAGATTGCTGGTGTGTACAACCGGCTTGCGTCGATCGATCACCCCCTGGAGGATACAAACAATGCGGGATTGGTTCCATGGCGCTCACGAATCGCGGCGCCAAAATTCCGCGACCAGCGGGCGTACTGCACAATCCTGTCCATGTCCGCAGCCCTTCGCACTGTCCTGGGGACCACGCCGCTGGTCCTCGACTCGCCCCACAGCGGCACGGTCTACCCGGCCGACTTCGACCACGCCTGCGATCCGCTGGTGCTGCGCCGCGCCGAGGACACCCATGTCGAAAAGCTCTACGACTTCGCGCCCGCACTGGGCGTGGCCTGG
>DATKFT010000147.1:0-19569 GCA_035544335.1 Pseudorhodoferax sp. | reverse complement strand
GGCCGCCGTGCGCGATGTGGCGCCGGTAGTCGCCCGAGGTGGCCACCGCCATGTCGACGAGCGCGAGCCGGCTGCCCGTGGCGGGGGCATCGTCGTCGCCATCTTCCAGCGCGACCCACCAGGGCTGCAGATCGGGCTTGAGGCCACGGGCCTTGAGTTCGCCGCCGATCTCGACCAGGTGCGCGCGCGCACCTTCGCGTTCGAGCCGGGCCGAGACCTGGTCCACGGCCCAGCCCTTGGCGATGCCGCTGAGATCCAGGCGCAGGCCGGCCGGCTTGCGCAGCGTGCGCTGCGCGGCGTCGGCCTGCACCCGGTGCCATCCGCTGGCCTGCAGCGCGGCCTGTACCGCGTCCGGTGCGGGGATGGGGGCCAGCGGGGCCCGGCGCGGGCCCGCGGGACCGAAGCCCCACAACGCCACGAGCGCACCCAGCGTGGGATCGACCGCGCCGCCGCTGGCCCGCGCCCAGGCCAGGCTGTCGTCGAGCAGCGCCCAGCACGGTGGCGAGAAGCGCCAGCTGCCGGCCGGCGCGGCGTTGAAGCGGGCCACCTCGCTGTGGGCGTGCCAGGTGCTGAACAGCGCGATGGCGTGGTCGAGCTCGCGCGCGATCGCGGCCTGCAGCCGCGCGGCGCCCAGGTCCGGCGGCGCATAGGCCTGCACCGACCATGTCGTGCCCATGCTGTGGCCCTGCAGGCGGTGCAGCGGCCAGCCTGCCGCGGGCACGGCGGGCGGGACCGGGCCGGCCTCGACCGGCAGGAACAGGCGGCGGCCCGCCGGCGCGGGCGTGGCGCTGTGCGGTTGCGGCGCAATGCAGGCGGGGCTCACACGAACAGCAGCGCGATCAGCACGGGCGCGAGCAGGCTCAGCCCGGTCAGCGGCCAGGTGAAAGGGCGTGCGCGGCCATGCATCCAGAGCAGGGCAAAACCCGTCAGCGTGAACACGATGCAGCTGGCCGCCATGACATCGATGAACCAGAACCAGACCTGGCCCGCATGGCGGCCCTTGTGCAGGTCGTTGAAGTAGGCCAGCCAGCCGCGGCTGGTGGCCGTGTAGCTGGCGCTGGCCGCGGCGCGGTCCAGGCGCAGCGCGCCCTCGCCACCGGGGCGGGGCACGGCGACGAAGACTTCGTCGGCATCGACCTCGGCCGGCAGGCCGGTGATGTCGATGGCGAAGGTGTCGGCCGCCCAACGCGCCAGGGCCGGCGGCACGGGCCGGTCGCTGCCACCGGGCAGCGCTTGCAGCGTGGCCTGCAGCGGCGCCGGCACCGCGGCCTGGCGCTCGTGCTGGCGGGGGCTGGCCGACAGGCTGCCTGCGTGGTTGAGCGTGAGTCCCGTCACGGCGAACAGCAGCATGCCCACCAGGCTCAGCGCGGCCGAGATCCAGTGCCAGCTGTGCAGCTGGCGCAGCCAGAAGGCCCGCGTCATCGCATCACAGTGCTGTCACAGCGCAATGCGCACCACGCTCTCATTGCTGCCCTTGGCGTCGTTGCGGCCGTTCTTCACGGTGACAAAGAGCACGTTGTTGCGGCTGTCCAGCGCCAGGCTGTTGGGGTGCGAGGGCAGGGCGATGGTCTGCAGCAGCTGCTGGCTGGCCGTGTCGAACACGCTCAGGCTGCCCGCACCGCGGTTGGTCACGTACAGGCGCTGGCGTGCCGTGTCGAGCAGCGGCGCGATCGGGCCCTCACCCGTGGGCAGGCTGGCCGTGATGCGCGCCGTGGCGGGGTCGAGCACGACGACGCGGTTGCCCGGCGTGGGCGTGAAGCCGGGCTCGGCCTTCTGACGGCGTTCGCTGATGCTGGCCAGGCCCTGGTCGGTGCCGTACAGGCGCTGGCTCTGCGCGTCGTAGGCCAGGTTCAGCATCTGGTCGGCACCCGGGGTGTGGCGCTGGGTGATGGCCAGCGTGCGCGTGTCGATCTCGACCAGGCCGCCGCGCAGGTTGGAGACGAACAGGCGCTGGTTGGCCGCGTCCAGCGCGATGCCCGTGGCGATGGCGCCCAGGTCGGGAACCACCTTTTCCAGTGCGAGCCGGCGCGTGTCCATGACGTACAACGCGCTGCCGTCCGAGGAGAGGCCCGGTGCGTACAGGCGGCCGTTGGCCGGGTCGAGCACGAGCTCGCGGAAGTGGTGCGGGTACTTCTCCTTGCCGTCCGCGCCCTTGACCTTGTCCATGAGCGCGACGGTCCTGACGACCTGGTTGGTCGCGGTGTCCACCACGGTGATGGAGCCTTCCGTGGTGTTGCCCACGTAGAGCCGGTTGGTGGCGTCGTCCAGCGCCACGCCGAAGCCGCGCAGCGGCAGGATGATCTCGGCCTGCACGGCCAGGGTCCTGGGATCCAGGCGCAGCAGCTTGCTGGGCCCGGCGCCGTCGCCAAAGCCACCGGAGGACGCCACGAACACGGCGTTCTGGCGCGCCGAGTAGGCCAGCTCGTAGAGCGATGGCGCCACGGCCGCGCGCTGCACCTGGGCGGCCTGCACGGGTTGGAACGCGGCGGGCGCTGCGCCTTGCGCGCCGGTCTGCGGCGGCGTGCCGCAGGCCGTCATGGTGGCCGCCGCGAGCAGAGCCAGCGAGAAGGAAAGGATCGATCGCATGTTGGGTTCCTGTGTGGTTGTTGCGGTGTGGATGCGGGCGTGGGGAGGGGGCGTGCAGGGACCTCAGGGGGCCACGCGCACGCTGACCCGACCGATTTCCTTGCTGCCTTGTGCATCGGCGCCGTGGGCTGGACCGCCCCAGGCGAAGGGCACGCGCAGCAGCTCGCGCCCGCCCTTCTCGCGCGCGACCTCGATGGCCAGCTGGTAGTCGCCCGCGGGCAGGCCGGCCAGCGCACCGCTGGCGTCGCTGAATTGCAGGGTGTGGGTGCCGGCCGCCCGTGTGGCGCCGCTGACGCCGTCGGCCGGCAGCGCGAGCTGCTCGCCCGCCACGCGCCACCAGCTGCGCAGGTTGCGGAGCCAGCCGCGGCCGCCGTTGTCGCGCAGCCGCGTGTCGTACCAGACGGCCAGCGTGCCGACCACGGCCTTGTCCTCGCCGGCCTTCTCGACCCAGGCCGCGAGGTAGGGGCGGTAGTAGGAGGCGGTGTCGATGGCCGGCAGCGTGAGCTGCACGGTCAGCGAGGCCGCGGCCGCGGGCCCGGCGGCCAGCGTCAGGGCCGCGCCGGCGAGCCAGGCCTGGCGTGCTGCGGTGGGTGCCATGGCCGGGCTCAGTCCTTGTCGTTGCGCTGTTCGCGCGGGCGCTGCGGGTCGGCCTTGGAGACCACGCCGTCGCCGTTGGTGTCCAGCCCGGTGAAGGTCTTGTCGGCAATCGCCTGGTCTTCGGCCCAGGTGAACTTGCCGTCGCGCGCACGGTTGACGATGCCGAAGCGCGTGTGCGCCTGCTTGATGTTGTTGGCGTAGGCGGCGTCGGGCTGGCGGCCTTCGTCGAAGTACTGGCGCTTGAGGCGGCCTTCGTACTCGGCCACGTACTCGGCCTCGCTGAGCCAGCCGTCGCCATTGGTGTCGGCGGCCTGGAAGCGCTGCAGGCGGATGGCGTCGAACTCGGCGCGCGTGACCTGGCCGTCGCGGTTGGCGTCGTAGCTGCCCAGGAAGGCGTCCAGGCCATGGCCGCCGGCCGGGCGGGCCGGGCCCGCCTGAGCCTGGCCGGTGGCGGGTTGGGGTGCGCCCGTGCCGGCGCAGGCCGACAGCAGGGCGGCGGCGGCCAGTGCCGCGAGCAAGGAGGTCGTGTGTTTGTGCATGGAGGGTTCTCGCTGGGGTGAGGAAATCAGAAGTCGACGTTCAGGCTCAGCGCATAGGTGCGGCCCGGTGCGCTGGACACTTCGATCTGCTGGCGGTCACGCGGGTTGATCGGCTGCAGGCTGCGCGTGCTGGCGTAGTTCCAGTAGCGCTTGTCGGTCAGGTTGAAGATGCCCGCGTTCAGTCGCACGTTCTTGCTCAGGCGCCAGTAGCCGGAGATGTCGAAGCGTGCGAAGCCGGGCACTTTGTAGAGCGCGGTCACGGAGTCGGTCAGCTCCTGCCCGGGGTTGTTCTGGAAGGACTGGCGGTTGGTGGCGGTGGCCTGCTTGCCGCGCACGAAAGTGCCCGTGAGGTTCAGGCCCCAGGCCTTGCGGGGGGCTTCGTAGCCCAGGCCCACAATGGCCTTGGCGGGCTGCACGGTGTCCAGGTCGATGTTCTCGTCGCCCGCGTAGTTGGACTTGGACTTGCCCTTGCTGTAGCCCAGTGCCCAGGTGCTGTACAGGCCGCGCGCGGCCGGTGTCCAGGTGCCGTGGTCCAGCCGCACGCTGATCTCGGTGCCGTAGATGTGGGCCTCGTCGCGGTTGTTGGCCTGGTACAGGATGTTCAGGCTCTGCTGGATGTTGGTGAACTTCTCGGGGTTGTTGGCGCGCGTGTAGCGCGTGTAGGAAATGAAGTCGTCGTACTTGGTGTAGAAGACCGAGCCGGCGAAGGTCACGCCCGGCAGCGGCGAGCCCTTCAGGCCGATGTCGAAGGCGTTGCTGGTCTCCTCCTTGAGGTTTTTGTCGCCCAGCAGCGCATAGGTGCCGCCGCCGCTGTTCCAGTAGCCGAAGATCTCGCTGTTGGTGGGCGCGCGGCCGCTGCGCTTCCACTGCACGTAGGCAGTCAGGTCGGGGCGCACGTCGTACAGCACGGCCAGGCTCGGGCTCACGATGGTGGTGGCCGGGGCATTGCCGTAGATCCGTTCGAGGTCGGCCTGGGTGATCGCGTTGCCGTCGAAGCTGCCGCTGTTGCGGATGCTGGGGTCGACGCGGTCCACGCGCAGGCCCGGCACCAGGGCCAGGCGGCGGCCGTCGACCTGAAAGTCGATGGTGTCCTGCACAAAAGCGCCCATGCGCACTGTCCGCGTGTCGGGGAAGGGCTGCCGGGCGCCGAAGGATTCGGTGGAGCTGAACGGGTGCTCGTTCTCGTTGTGCGAGTAGTTCACGCCGAACCTGAACGCGTGGTTGGCGATGCGCTTGTCGGCCACGCTGGAAAAGCCGATCTGCTGCGTGGTGTTCTGCGAGGTTTCGCGGATCCGCGCGCCGGTCGCCAGCGTCACCGTGTCGGTCACGTCGTCCATGTCTGTGTGCTGCACGTACAGGCGTGTGTCGAGCCGGTCGACCAGGCCGCCCGCGCCGGGCGTCCAGATGTGGGCCGCGGACACGGTGTTGCGCCGGGTGCTGGCGTCCTGCACGGACCGGCCCGTGATGGCCGCGCCGTTGGCGTCCCAGCTGTCGAAGGAGGAGTCGTTCTGCCGGCGGTACAGGTCGGCCGACAGTTCCAGCCGGTGCGCGGGGTTCAGCCGCAGCTGGCCCTTGAGCAGCAGCGCGTCGGAGTGCCAGTCCTCCGGCGCCACGCGGATGGTGTCGGTGGTGGGGTTGTTTTCGGCCTGCTTGCCGTCGCGCCGCGAGTAGGCCAGCAGCACGCCCAGGTCGCCGCTCTGGCCGGCCAGGGTCACGCCCTTGGCCCAGGAGCGGTCGACCTCGCTGTAGCCCAGGCGCGCGCCGGCGTAGAAGGGCTTGCTGGCGCTCACGAATTCCTCGGGCGACTTGCTGCGAAAGCTCACGGCCCCGCCGATGCCGCCGGCCGAGCGCTGCGAGTTCGTGGTGCCCGACTGGATGTCCAGCGAGGAATACAGGTAGGGGTCGATGAAGTCGCGCCCCATGCCGAAGGTCCCGTCTTCCGAGCGCGCCGTGAGCGGTGCGCGGCTGATGGCGTCGGGCATTTCGATGCCGTCCACGTCCAGGCCCACGCGGTTGCCCTCGACACCGCGGATGTTGTAGTTGGTCGTGCCGCTGCGGTCGTAGCGGCTGGCGCCGCGCGTGGCGCCCTGCACGGTGCTGGGCACGTCCACGAGGGGTTGGTAGCGGACCACGTCGGCGATGCTGGCTGCACCGGTGCGCTCCATGTCCTCCTCGGTCAGGATGGTGCGCATGCCAGCTTCCTGGCGCACGGCGTCGGCGGTGACCTTGACCTCGGGCAGCACGGTCGCGGCGGCGGCAACGGTGGGGATGGTGGTGGTGGCAGCAGCCGGCGCAGCGGCGCTGGCGGCCTGGCGCAGCACCCAGATGCCGGGACTGCGCTCCTGCACCTGCAGGCCGGTGCCGGCCAGCAGGCGTGCGAAGCCGTCGCGCACGCCGAAGCGGCCGGCCAGGCCGGGGCTGCGGCGGTCGGCCACCAAGGTGGCGTCGAGCTGCACCGACACGCCCGCGCTGACGGCGAACTGGGTCAGCGCGTCGCCGAGCGGGCCGGCCGGCACGCTGTGGCTGGCGGGAGCTGCGGCGTCCTGGGCATGGACGGCGGGCAGGCAGGCGGTGGCCAGGGCCATGGTCAGCAGCGCCAGGCGCGCAGCCTGCGCGAGCGGGGTGGCCTGGGGACGCGCAGTGGCGCGCAGATGTCGGTGCATGCGGAGCTTTCCTTTGAACGTAGTGCGTGGCTGGCTCCGCACTGCGCGGGAAGGCTGGCTTTGAAGGTCATGACACGCGACAACGCAAAAGGGGACATGCAGGCTCAAAAAAAATCAGCCGGCCGCTGCGGCCGAGATGCCGACCCACCAGCGCGTGCGCCAGACCACGCGCACGGGCAGCGTGTCGGGCAGCGCGGCCAGGATGGCGTCGGTGTCGCCCAGCCGGAACACGCCGCTGATGCGCAGCTCGGCCACGTCGGGCGCACAGTGCAGCCGGCCCGGCCGGTAGCGGCCGAGCTCGGCCGCGAAGTCGGCCAGCCGCTGCGCGCTGGCGAACAGCAGGCCGCGCGTCCAGGCGCTCAGCGGAAGGTCCGCGGCCGTGACCGGGTGCACGCGGCTGCCATCGAAGCGGGCCTGCAGTCCGGCGCCGACCAGGGCGGCATGGCGGTCCGTGCCGCCGGGGCGCAGCTGCACGGCGCTGTGCTGCACGGCCACCAGCGTGCTGCGGTCCTGCGCCAGCCGCCGCACCATGAAACGGGTGCCCAGCGCGAGGACCCGGCCGTCGCGCGTCTCGACCATGAACGGGCGCTGGCGGCGGTCGGGCGCCGTCTCGACGAACACTTCGCCGTGGTGCAGCACGACCAGGCGCAGGCCGGCCTTGCGGTCGGTGCTGCGATCGGGGCCACCAGCAGGACCGCCATCGCGCTCACCGTCGTGGAACGCGACATCGACGGCCGTGGCCGTGTTGAGCTCCAGGCGCGTGCCGTCGGGCAGCACGATGCTGCGGCGCTCGCCGGTCGCCGTGCGGTGCGCGGCCGTCCAGGCGGCGGATGGCGGCCGGGTGCCGGTCCAGGCGAGGTAGCCGGCCGGCGCCACGGCCACGAGCACCGCGAGGGTCCTGGCCGCGGTGCGGCGGCTGGGTCCGCGGCGGGGGCGGTCCAGCACCTGCAGGCCCAGGGCCGGCGGCAGGCCGTCCAGCGCCGCGTGCAGGCGCTCGGCGCGCTGCCAGGCCAGCTCGTGCAGCGGGTCGGCAGCGCGCCAGCGGGCCAGCGCGTCGCGCTGGGCGGGCGTGGCCTGGCCGGCGTGCAGGCGCACCAGCCATTGCGCTGCCCTGCGCGCCACGGCGCGCGGCAGCGTGGCGGGCTCGGCCGTGGCGGTGATCGGCGGTGCCGCGCCTGGCGCGGGCGGGGTCAGGCCGCCTGCATCAGGCATTCTTCGAAGGCCTGCGCCATGTAGCGCTTGACCGTGCGCAGGGCCACGTTCAGGCGTTCGGCGATCTGCGCGTACGTGAGCCCTTCGAGCTGCGCGAGCAGGAAGGCCGTGCGCGCCTTGGGAGGCAGGGTGTCCAACAGCGCGTCGACCTCCTGCAGCGTCTGCAGGATGGCCAGGCGCTCCTCGGGCGAGACCGCGAAGGCTGCGGGCTGTGTCGCCAGCGCCGCCAGCCAGGCCTGTTCGACCGAGAGCCGGCGGTAGTGGTTGACGAGCAGCCGCGCCGCCACGGTGGTCAGGTAGGCCCGCGGTTCGCGCACGGCCTCGAGCGCGAGCTCCTGCGCGCGGCAGGCGACCAGGATGCGCACGAAGGTGTCCTGCGCCAGGTCGGCCGCGTGGTGGGCGTCCCCCAGCTTGCGGCGCAGCCAGCCGTGCAGCCAGCCGTGGTGGTGGCTGTACAACGCGTGGATCTGTTGCTGGAGGGTGGAGGGAAGGCTGGACTGTGCCGCGGACACGAGGGCTCCGTTCGCTGGAATGCGCAGCACTCCGAATGTAAACAAGAATTGTTCGCATCTTACACGTGCAAGCCACTGTGACGCGGGGACGGCCGCGCTGGCGGACACCGGCAAAATGCCGCCAACCACCTTCTCCACGGGCCTCACCGATGATTCTGGAAACCGTTCTTGCCTACGTGCACTGGGTCGCCATCTTCACGATGGTGGTGTTTCTCGCGAGCGAGGCCGCGCTGTGCCGCGTGGAATGGATGAATGCGCGCGTGGTCGAGCGGCTCGCGCGCGTGGACATGCTGTACGGCATCGCCTCGGTGGCGGTGCTCCTGACCGGCCTGGCGCGCACGGCCTGGGGCGTCAAGGGCATGGGCTGGTACTGGTCCAACCCGCTGCTGCATGCCAAGGTCACGCTGTTCGTGGTGATCGGGCTGATGTCGATCAAGCCCACGCTGACCTACCTGCGCTGGCGCCGCCAGTTGCGCGCCACCGGGGCGTTGCCGGCCGAGCAGGAGGTGCGCCGCACGCGCAAGACCGTCATGGTGCAGGCCCACCTGATCCCGCTCGTGGCCTTGCTGGCGGTGTTCCTCGCGCGCGGCTTCGGCAAGTAGAAAGACGCCACGCCCCCGGGCGTTTTGTCAGGGATGGGCCGCCAACGACAACGGCCCCTTGCGGGGCCGTTGGGGAGGGCAAGCGGGGCTCAGGCCTTGTTGCAGTCCGACAGGTACTTGTTGCGCTCGTCGCCCTTGAGGCCCTTGGCCGCAGCTTCCTTGCTGCAGGCGCCGAGCTTGGAGCCGGGCTTGTCGGCGGCGGCCGGCGCGGCGGCTGTCAGGCCCTTGTTGCAGTCCGACAGGTATTTGTTGCGCTCGTCGCCCTTGAGGCCCTTGGCGGCGGCTTCCTTGCTGCAGGCGCCGAGCTTGGAGCCCGGCTTGGCGTCATCGGCCGCGTGGGCGCTGCCCAGGGACAGGGCGAACGCCGCGGCCAGGATCAGGGAGGCGGTTTTCAACATGGAGTGTTCCTTCGAATGCGTTGAAGAGGGGCGGGTCCGGCTGCCAAGGAAATGGAGCAGCCCCACTCTAACGCCGCTGGCCGCATCCGGATGACCCCGGATTTCACAGTTCTGTGGCAATGCGTTTCGCCATCTGCGCGAAGATGGTCTGCAGCGCCGGGTCCAGCAGCCGGGGCAGGGCCTGGGTGTCGCCCTTGCGCCGCAGCAGCGCCAGCGCTTCGTCCTGCGCCGGCCGGTGGATGCGCCGCAACGCGATGCCCGTGCGCCCCAGCAGCACGGCGGACTGCGGCACGAGCGCATGGCCCAGGCCTGCCCCCACCAGATCGAGCACGCCGTGCACGGTGCTGGCCTCGTAGCGGATGCGCGGGCTGAAGCCTGCCCGCGCGCACAAATGGATGGACTGGTCGAAGTAGGCCGGGCCGCGGTGCCGCGTGAACGCCACGAAGTCCTGCTCGGCCAGCGTGCGCAGGTCCACCGGGGCGTGCGGCCCTGCCGCGCCGGCCGCGGGCGAGGCCACGCAGAACGGGTCGGGCATCTGCGCCGGCGCGATCACGCGCGGATGCCGGGTCAGGCTGCGTGCGATGCCGGCGTCCAGGTGCCCCGCGACGAGTGCCTCGATCTGCTCGCTGCTGATCATCTCGCGCAGCTCCAGCCGCAGGTCCGGGTGGGTCGCGCGCAGCAGCCGCACGAGCGCGGGCAGCACCGTGCTGCTGGCCGAGGGCACATAGCCCAGCGACAGCAGTCCCGTGGCGCCGTCGCCGCGCAGCCGGTCCTTGAGGTGGCCCGCGCGGTCGAGCAGCGCGCGCGCCTCGGGAATCAGCGCCTCGCCCGCGGCCGTCAGCCGCACGCCCTTGGGGTGGCGCACGAACAGCGGCGTGCCCATCTCGTCCTCGAGCTGGCGGATCTGCACCGACAGCGGCGGCTGGGCGATGAACAGCTTCTCGGCCGCGCGGCTCAGGCTGCCGGTCTCGGCCACGGCGATGAAGTAGCGCAGATGCCGCAGTTCCATGGATGCCACCTATACGTCCTGAATATGGCGACCATACCCGAACGGTGTTTGGAATATTGGCTGGGGCTGCCGAGAATCCGGCCTGCAATCCTTTTGTCGGAGACACAACCCCATGAAGAGACTCCTCGCCCTCGTGATCGGCAGCCTGGCCCTGGCCGCCTCGGCACAGGACTGGCCCGGCAAGCCCGTCAAGCTGGTCGTGCCGGCGCCGGCCGGTAGCTCGCTGGACTTCATCGCCCGCACGCTGGGCGACAAGCTGCGCGAACGCTGGAAGCAGCCCGTGGTGGTGGACAACAAGGCCGGTGCCGGCGGCATGCTGGGCATGGCCGTGGTCGCCAAGGCGCCGGCCGACGGCACCACGCTGGGCATCGGCTTCAACGGGCCGATCGCGTTCGCGCCCTACATGGTCAAGAAGATGAGCTACGACCCGGCGCACGACCTGCTGCCCATCGTGCTGACCTCCTCGCAGCCCAATGTGCTGGCCGTGCCGGCGAACAACCCCGCGAAGACGCTGCCCGAGTACGTGGCCTGGGCCAAACAGCAGAACGGCAAGGTCAGCTACGCCTCGGTCGGTGCCGGCAGCTCCTCGCACCTGACGATGGAGCTGTTCCGCAGCACGGCCGGCTTCGAGGCCACGCACGTGCCGTTCGCGGGCTCGCCACCGGCCGGCCTGTCGCTGGCCTCGGGCGAGACGCATGGGCTGTTCACGGTGGCGCCCGCGCTGCTGCCGCTGATCCAGAGCGGCCGCATCCGGCTGCTGGCCGCCACCAGCCTCAAGCGCAGCGAGGGCATGCCCGAGTTGCCCACCGTGGCCGAGCAGGGCTACCCGGGCTTCGAGGCGCTGGCCTGGAACGGCTTGTTCACGGCCACGGGCACGCCGCCCGAGCTGGTGGCCCGCATCAACGCCGATGTCAACGCCGTGATGCAGGACGCCGGCGTGCGCGAGGCCTTCGCCAAGCAGGGTCTCATCATCGGCGGCGGCACAGCCGACAGCTTCAAGACCTTCATCGCGGCCGAGGGCAGGAAGTGGGGCGCGATCATCCAGAAGGTCGGCATCACCGTCGATTGAGCGCCATGCAAGCATTGCAAAAGACCCACGCGGCCGCGGGCCTCGAACTCGTCGAAGTTCCGCAGCCCATTGCTGGTGTCGACGAGGTGCTCGTGCGCGTGCGCGCCGCCGGCATCTGCGGCAGCGACCTGCACGTGGACGACTGGACACCGAGCTACGCCTTCATCGCGCCCAGCATCCCGGTCACGATCGGCCACGAGTTCGTGGGCGTCGCGCAGAACGGCCCGCTGGCCGGCCGCCGCGTGGTGGTGCGGCCCTCGGTCACCTGCGGCCGCTGCGTGGCCTGCAGCGCGGGCGATTTCGATGCCTGCGAGCGCCGCCGCGGCATCGGCATGACGCGCGACGGCGCCTTCGCGCCCTGGGTGCGTGTGCCGCAGCGCAACTGCGTGCCCGTGCCCGACGGCTTGAGCGACGCCATGGCCGCGCTGACGGAGCCGCTGACCATCTCCATGCAGGCGCTGCGCACCGCGGGCGATGTGACGGGCCAGCGCGTGCTGGTCATGGGCCCGGGCACCATCGGCCAGGGCATCGCGGCCCTGGCCCGCCGCGCGGGCGCCAGCCAGGTCGTGGTCAGCGGCTTCGACGACGCGGCCCGCTTCGAGGCCCTGCGCGCCATGGGCCTGGACGCACTGGTCGATGTGAAGACCCGGTCGCTGGCCGAGGGCACGCGCCCCTACACGGGCGGTGCGCCCTTCGACCTCGTGTTCGAGGCCACGGGCGTGCCCGAGACCATCACCGAGGCGCTGGCGCTGCTGCGCCGCAACGGCACGGTCGTCGTGACCGGCATCCATGCGCGGCCGCTCGCGCTGGACCTCACGCCGCTGGTGCGCAACCAGCAGCAGCTGCGCGGCTCGTTCCGCCCGCCCGAGTCCGACTGGCCGCGCGCGTTGGCGCTGCTGTCCGAGATGGATGCGCAGCTGCGCCCCATGGTCAGCCATGTGCTGCCGCTGGCGCAGGCGCGCGCGGGCTTTGCGCTCGCGCACGGCAAGCAGGCCAGCAAGGTGCTGCTGTGCCCCGAGGACGGCGATGCCTGAAGCCCGCGCCCTGCTCGCGCTGTGGAACGGCGTGGCACCGCAACTGGACGCCGAATACAACGCCTGGCATGCCGAGGAGCATGTGCCCGAGCGGCTGACCGTGCCCGGCATGCTGTGGGCGCGCCGCTACGCGGCCCTGGGGCCGCAGCGCGGCCCGCGCTACCTCACGCTGTACGGCCTGCGCGACGCCCAGGTGCTGGCCGAGGACGCCTACCAGCGCCTGCTGCGCGCGCCCACGCCCTGGAGCGCGCGCATGCGCCCGCATCTGTGCGATCTGTCGCGCTGGGTCTGCACACTGGCGGCGCCGCACGCGGGTCCGCAGGGCGCCTGGCTGCAGGTGCAGACCTTCGACGACGCCGCTGGGGCCCACGCGCAGGCCGGCGTGCTGCAGGGCCTGCTGGCCGAACGCCTGCCCGACGCCGCGCCGCTGCCCTGGTTGCAGGGCGGCCAGGAGCAGGCCGTGGACGGCCGCTGGCTGCTGGCGCTCGGCCTGCCGGCCCGGCCGGCCGCCGCGCTGCCGCAGGCCATGGTCTATGCCGCACTGCCGGTGGGCCTGCCCTGAACCCGTGGATGTAACAAGGGGGCCGATGGCGCCACCTAGAATCCTGCGGATGTTCTCCGTCAAACAAGAATTGCTGACCGCGCTGGGCGCGGCGCTGGAGCAGGTCTCCGTGGGCGCCGGTGCCCGCGCGGCCTTCGAGACGCCCAAGGTCGCTGCCCACGGCGATCTGGCCTGCACGGCCGCCATGCAGCTGGCCAAGCCGCTCAAGCTCAACCCGCGCCAGCTCGGCGAGCAGCTGCGCACGGCGCTGCTCGCGCAGCCGGCCGTGGCGCAATGGGTCGCGTCCATCGACATCGCGGGCCCCGGCTTTCTGAATCTCAAGCTCAAGCCCGAGGCCAAGCAGCAGGTCGTGCGCGAGGTGCTGGCGCAGGGCGAGCGCTTCGGCATGCAGCCGGCCAACGGCCGCAAGGTCCTCGTGGAGTTCGTCTCGGCCAACCCGACCGGCCCGCTGCACGTGGGCCATGGCCGCCAGGCCGCGCTGGGCGACGCGATCTGCAATCTGTACCAGTCGCAGGGCTGGGACGTGTGGCGCGAGTTCTACTACAACGACGCCGGCGTGCAGATCGCCACGCTGGCCAATTCCACGCAGCTGCGCGCCAAGGGCGTCAAGCCCGGCGATGCCGGCTGGCCCGAGGCCGCCTACAACGGCGACTACATCGGCGACATCGCGGCCGATTTCCTCGCGAAGAAGACCGTCAAGGCCGACGACCGCGAGGTCACCGCCACGGGCGACGTCAACGACCTGGATTCGGTGCGCGAGTTCGCCGTGGCCTACCTGCGCCGCGAGCAGGACCTGGACTTGAAGGCCTTCCAGGTGCGCTTCGACAACTTCTATCTCGAGTCCAGCCTGTACACCTCGGGCCGGGTCGAGGACGCCGTGGCGCGCATGCAGGCCTCGGGCAAGACCTACGAGCAGGACGGCGCGCTGTGGCTCAAGTCCACCGACTACGGTGACGACAAGGACCGCGTGATGCGCAAGTCCGACGGCGGCTACACCTACTTCGTGCCCGATGTGGCCTACCACATCGCCAAATGGGAGCGCGGCTTCACCAAGGTCGTCAACATCCAGGGCACGGACCACCACGGCACGATCGCACGCGTGCGCGCCGGCCTGCAGGCGGTGGGCGTGGGCATTCCCGAGGGCTACCCCGACTACGTGCTGCACACCATGGTGCGCGTGATGCGCGGCGGCCAGGAGGTCAAGATCTCCAAGCGCGCCGGCAGCTACGTGACGCTGCGCGACCTGATCGAGTGGACCAGCAAGGACGCCGTGCGCTTCTTCCTGCTCTCGCGCAAGCCCGACACCGAGTACGTGTTCGACGTGGACCTGGCCATCGCCCAGAGCAACGACAACCCGGTCTACTACGTGCAGTACGCCCATGCGCGCATCTGTTCGGTGCTGGCGGCCTGGGGCGGCGACCGCACCAGCCTGGCCGGTGCCGACCTGTCGGCGCTGCAGAGCCCGCAGGCCGACGCGCTGATGCAGCTGCTGGCCAGGTACCCCGACATGCTGACCGGCGCGGCGACCGAGTTCGCGCCGCACGACGTGAGCTTCTACCTGCGCGAGCTGGCGTCCAGCTACCACAGCTACTACGACGCCGAGCGCATCCTGGTCGACGACGAGGCCGTGCGCACCGCGCGCGTGGCACTCGTGGCTGCGACGGCCCAGGTGCTGCGCAACGGCCTGGCGCAGCTGGGCGTCAGCGCGCCCGAGAAGATGTGACGGCGCCATGAAGCAAGCCGAACAACGCAAGCGGCCCGCGGCCAAGGGCACCAAGGCGGCGCGCGGGCAGACCGGCGGCACCATCATCGGCTTCATTGCCGGCGTGGTCGTCGGTCTCGTGGCGGCGCTGGCCCTGGCGGTCTACGTGACCAAGGTGCCCGTGCCCTTCATGAGCGGCAAGGCCCAGGCCGGCCGCACGCCCGACCAGGACGCGGCCGAGAGCAAGAAGAACCAGAACTGGGATCCGAACACGCCGCTGCACGGCCGCAATCCGGCGCGCCCGGCGCCGGCCGGCACGGCACCCGCCCCGGCTCCCGCGCCCGCGGAGCCGCCCCTGGTGGCCGTGCCGGCGCCTGCAACGGCTCCCACGCCGGCGCCGCGGGTGGACAGCGCTCCCGTGGCACGCCCGGCCACGCCCTCGGCCGATCCGCTCGGTGACCTGGCGCGCGCGCGTTCGGCTGCCAAGTCGGCGCCCGCGCCTGCACCCGCAGCGGCCCCGGCCACGCCGACCGCCGATCCGTTCGACTATTTCGTGCAGGCGGGAGCCTTCCGCACGGCCGACGATGCCGAAACCCAGCGGGCGCGGCTGGCCATGATGGGCCTGGAGGCCCGCGTGACCGAGCGCGAGCAGGCCGGCCGCACCGTCTACCGCGTGCGCATGGGCCCGTACCGCACGCGGGAGGACGCCGAGCGCACCAAGGCCAGGCTCGACAGCACCGGTGCCGACGCGGCGCTCGTGCGCGTGCAACGCTGAAACTTTTCCCAGCAGAGGCTGATCAGAACCGCCCTAGGAGTAAAAACCAATGAAACGTCGTGAATTCTCGAAAGTCGGTCTGGCCGTGTCTGCGCTGGGGCTGACCCAGGCGCCCGCTGCGCTGGCGCAGGCCAAGCCGGCCAAGGCCGGCACCGACTACCTGGTGCTGGACAAGCCGGCCGGCGTGGACGCGCCGCAGGGCAAGATCGAGGTGGTCGAGTTCTTCTGGTATGCCTGCCCGCACTGCAACACCTTCGAGCCGACGCTCGAGGAGTGGGTCAAGCGCCTGCCCAAGGACGTGGTGTTCCGCCGCGCGCCGGTGGCCTTCCGCAACGACTTCATCCCGCTGCAAAAGCTCTACTACACGCTGGAGGCGCTGGGCCTGGTCGAGGCGCTGCACCGCAAGGCCTTCTACGCCATCCACGTGGAGAAGCAGCGGTTGAACAGCGACGACACGGTGCTCGCATGGGCCGCCAAGCAGCAGGGCGTGGACCAGGCCAAGTTCGTCGAAGCCTACAACTCGTTCAACGTCAGCACCAAGGTGCGCAAGGCCACGCAGCTGCAGGACGCCTACAAGCTGGCCGGTGTGCCGGCCCTGGGCATCCACGGCCGCTACTACACCGACGGCACGCTGGCCCAGTCCATGGACCGGGCCCTGGTCATCACCGACCAGCTGGTCGGCGAGCTGCGCGGCAAGGCCAAGTCCTGATCCGCGCGCCGACCGCGCTGCACGATGGCCCGCCGATGCGGGCCATCTTCGTTTCGTCGGCACGCGGGCTCGTTACAATGAGCCAGCAAGATTCGTGCCTTTCATGAAATCCACCATCCACCACCTCCTCGTCGGCACCCTGCTGGTCCTGGCCGCCGGTCTGGCCCAGGCCGAGCGCGCCGACCGCGACAAGCCCATGAACATCGAAGCCGATGCCATGCGCTACGACGATCTCAAGCAGGTCAACGTGTTCACGGGCCGCGTGGTCGTGACCAAGGGGACCATCGTGGCGCGCGGCGCACGCGTGGAGGTGCGCAAGGACGCCCAGGGCTACCAGTTCGGCGTCATCACGGCCGCGCCGGGCGAACTGGCCTACTACCGGCAAAAGCGCGAGGCCCTGGACGAGTACATCGAGGGCGAGGGCGAGGTCATCGAGTACGACGGCAAGGCCGACAAGGTCACCTTCATCCGCCGTGCCGTCATGCGCCGCTACGTGGGCAGCACGATGAACGACGAGGTGACCGGCAACATCATCGTCTACAACAACGTCAACGAAGTCTTCACCGTGGATGCGGCCAAGCCCGGCAGCACCGGCCCCGGCGGGCGTGTGCGCGCGATGCTGTCGCCGGCGCCCTCGGCCAGCGCCGCGCCGCCGCCGGCGACGGCACCGGCCGCGCCGCTCAAGTCCAGTCCCCGCCTGAGCGGGGAGAAGAACTAGCGTGCCGGCCGCGGTCGACAACGGGCCCGGCAGGGCCGAGGGCAGCCGCCTGCAGGCCAGCCATCTGCAGAAGTCGTACGGCAGCCGCAAGGTCGTGCACGACGTCTCGCTGACGGTCAACAAGGGCGAGGTCGTGGGCCTGCTGGGCCCCAACGGCGCGGGCAAGACCACCTCGTTCTACATGATCGTGGGACTTGTGCGCGCCGACGGCGGGCACATCGCGATCGACGGCCAGTCGGTCGAGCACATGCCCATCCACCGGCGTTCCAGCCTGGGCCTGTCCTATCTGCCGCAGGAGGCCTCGATCTTCCGCAAGCTGACGGTGCAGGACAACGTGCGTGCCGTGCTGGAGCTGCAGCGCACGCCCGAAGGCAAGGCCTTCAGCCGCGGCGAGATCGAAGAGCGCCTGACCGGCCTGCTGCAGGACCTGCGCGTGGACCATTTGCGCGATTCCTCGGCGCTGGCGCTGTCCGGCGGCGAGCGCCGGCGCGTGGAGATCGCGCGGGCACTGGCCACGCAGCCGCGCTTCATCCTGCTGGACGAGCCGTTCGCGGGCATCGACCCGATCGCCGTGATCGAGATCCAGCGCATCGTGAGCTTCCTGAAGGGCCGTGGCATCGGTGTGCTGATCACCGACCACAACGTGCGCGAGACCCTGGGCATCTGCGACCACGCCTACATCATCAGCGAGGGGCGGGTGCTGGCCAAGGGCACGCCGGCCGAGATCGTCGACAACGCCGAAGTGCGCCGGGTGTACCTGGGCGAGCACTTCCGCATGTAAGACATGGCCCCCACGCTCGTCACTGCGTGTACTTCGCTGCCCCCCGAGGGGGCTGGCGCGGCTTGGGGCGGCCCGGCGCCGCGCCGCGTGGCCCCCACGCCCGTCACTGCGTGTACTTCGCTGTCTTCGGCGGAGGCTCTCGCGCCTTCGGGCGGTTGGGTGGCGCTCGGATGAAGCAAGGTCTCTCGCTCCGCGTTTCCCAGCATCTGGCGCTGACGCCCCAGCTGCAGCAGTCGATCCGGCTGCTGCAGCTGTCCACGCTGGAGCTGTCGCAGGAGGTCGAGCAGATGCTCGACGAGAACCCGTTCCTGGAGCAGTCCATGGACGAGGCGCCCGGCGAGGACTTCGGCCTGGCGCAGTCCGACACGCCCGTGCGCGAGGAAGACCGCGACACCGAGGCCATGCAGTCCAGCGGCCTGGACTACGCCACCGAAGCGCCGGCCGAGAGCCGCAACGAATCCGAATCGCCACTGACCGGCCAGGCCGACGAGCACGACTGGGACGGCGACGGCACGCACGACATGGCGCCCGACGACGGCGAGTGGGGTGGCGATGCGCCGGCGCGCAATGGCGCGCTGGGCGAGGAGGGCGAGACCGACGCGACCGAGCTCGCACGCAGCCAGGAGTCGTTGCCGAGCTTTCTGCACCGCCAGGCCCTGGCGCTGCGCCTGTCCGAGGAGGACACGGCCGCGCTGCGCTTCCTGATCGAGTCGCTCAACGACGACGGCTACCTCGAAGACAGCCTGGAAGAGCTGGCCGCCGGCTTCGCCGACGGCGATCCCGAGGCGCAGGAGGAGCTCGTGCACCGCTTCACCGTGGCGCTGCGCCTGCTGCAGAGCCTGGAGCCGGCCGGCGTGGGTGCGCGCGACCTGGGCGAATGCCTGACGCTGCAGATCCGCGCCCTGCCGGAGGACGAGGTGCCCGCCCCGCTGCGGCGCACGGCGCTGCGGCTGTGCCGCCAGTCCATGGACCTCATCGCGCGCCGCGACCTGCGCCGCCTGGCCCACCTGTGCAGCGACAACGAGGCCGCCATCCGCGCCGCGCTGGCGCTGATCACGCGGCTCGAGCCGAAACCGGGCCGCAAGTTCGTGGACGTGGAGCGCAACGTCATCGTGCCCGATGTGATCGTGGTCAAGAGCGGCCGTGGCGCCAACGTGCGCTTTCGCGCCCAGCTCAACGCCGACGTGATGCCGCGCCTGCGCGTGCACGACATCTACGCCAACGCGCTCAAGCAGCACCGCGGTGGCGGCCGGGAGGCTTCCGACACGGCCGCGCTGCAGCAGCGCCTGCAGGAAGCGCGCTGGTTCATCAAGAACATCCAGCAGCGCTTCGACACCATCCTGCGCGTGTCCAATGCCATCGTCGAGCGGCAGAAGAACTTCTTCACGCACGGCGCGCTGGCCATGCGCCCGCTGGTGCTGCGCGAGATCGCCGACGAGCTGGGCCTGCACGAATCCACCATCAGCCGCGTGACCACGGCCAAGTACATGGCCACGCCGTTCGGCACCTTCGAGCTCAAGTACTTCTTCGGCTCCTCGCTGGGCACCGAGACCGGCGGCAACGCCTCGAGCACGGCCGTGCGCGCGCTGATCAAACAATTCGTGTCGGCCGAAGACGCCAAGAAACCGCTGTCGGACAGCCAGCTGTCCGACATGCTCAAGGAGCAGGGCATCGAGTGCGCACGCCGCACCGTCGCCAAGTACCGCGAAGCCCTGCGCATCGCCCCGACAAACCTGCGCAAAGCGCTGTAGATGAGCCCACCCCGTTTGGCTGGCTCACGGCGTGTCGCCAGCCCATCCTCCTCCAGGGGCGCCGCCAGCGGCCGGGCAGAGCCCCTTGCGCGGCGTCTGCTGGCGTGGCCTGCTCCGCGGCCTTTTGAACAGCGCTGTGCAAGCCGACGTCGTGCCTGGCACGCGGCGCGCAGCGCCATGGACCACTGAAATGCAAAACCTGCGCTTGTTCCTGCCCTGTGCGGCGGGTGTCGAAGCCATGCTGGCCGACGAGGCCGCGCGCATCGCCGGCGCCCCGGTCCAGGCCCGCCGCGCCGGTGTGCGCCTGGCCGCCACCTGGCGCGACGCCATGCGGCTGAACCTGTACAGCC
>DATKFT010000146.1:0-13612 GCA_035544335.1 Pseudorhodoferax sp. | reverse complement strand
CCACGGTCACGTTGGCGCAGTCGTAGTCGCCGGACGCGTAGGCGCTTTCCACGCGCAGCTTCTCGTCGCTCCAGACCGCCTTCAAGGCCTCCTCCCTGCCGTGCCATGTGCGGATGAAGCCGTTGACCATGAGCCGGCCCGTGTATTCGCGCGGCCAGTCGCGCCCGCGTGCAATGTCGAAGACGGAGGTCCGCACGGTCTGGCCGCCGCGGCCCTGGACGACCAGGTCCTTGGCGTTCTGGTGGATCAGCGCCTCCTGCGTGGCCCAGAAGCGCGTGCCCATCAGCACGCCGTCGGCACCGAGCATGAGGGCTGCGGCGAGGCCGCGCCCGTCCGCGATGCCGCCGGCACTGAGCAGCAGCGTGTCCGGCGACGCGCCGGCCAGGTAGTCGGCGGCCTCCGGCGTGAAGGTCATCGTTGTCTGGCGGTCGAACCCATGGCCGCCGGCCTCGGTTCCCTGGGCGACCACGGCGCAGGCCCCGCAATCGACCGCTCTTTGGACATGCTCCAGGGTCTGAACCTGGCACAGGAGCGGTACCCCTGCGTCGAGGACCTTCCTGGCATAGGGCGCTGGGTCGGAGAAAGACAGCATCAGCGCGCGGGGCCGGCGCTCCAGGGCCTTGTCCAGCAGCGAGACGTCGCGCCCCATGGACCAGGTGATGAAGCCGCAGCCGATGGCGGCATCGCCCGCGAGGTCGAATTCCTTCTGCAATGTCGCGTGGTCGCCGTAGCCGCCGCCGAGCAGGCCCAGCGCGCCCGCGTTGGACACGGCGGCGGCGAGGCGGCCGCCGGAGGCCGGGTCCATGGGCGCGAGCGCGATCGGGTGCCTGAGGCCAAAGCGCTGTGTGAAACGGGTGCTGAGCATGTCGGTGTCTCCAGGGGTTGAACTGGGCGCGATGCTAGGGACAAGCACCGATCACGAGAAACGATTTTTCGAGATATAAACCATCTGTTGAACGGATGGCAAAGCGCGGTGCATGGCGACGGATCGAGCGCACCGAACCTGCTCCTCCTGCACCAGAATGGGCGATGGGTGCAGCGATGGACTCGGCATGCTTCATGCACCATCCATTGGATGAATGAATCAATGGCTTCGATATCTCCATAAGGAATCGAATGGAAGTCCTGGATCTGGCGACCTTCGCAGCGGTCGCGCGCTGCGAGGGCATCAGCCGTGCGGCGAAGGAACTGCACACCGTGCAGTCCAATGTCACCAACCGCATCAAGGCGCTCGAGGACGAGGTCGGGGTGCGGCTGTTCGAGCGGCACAGCCGCGGTGTGGTGCTCACGAGCGCGGGCGAACGGCTGCTGCCCTATGCCGCACGCGCGGCGGCGCTGCTGCAGGAGGCGGGCGCCATGGCACGCGAGGACGGCGAGGCCAAGGGCACGTTGACGCTAGGCACCATGGAGACGACGGTGGCGGTCCGGCTGCCGCCCATGCTGGCGGCCTTCGCGTCGCAATGCCCTGCGGTGCAGCTCGTGGTGCGGACGGGCCCGACGGCCGAGCTCGTGGACAAGGTGCTTGCGAACGAGGTGGACGCGGCGTTCGTGGCGGGGCCCGTGGACCATCCCGAGCTGCGCGTGGAGCGGGCGTTCGACGAGGAGCTGGTGCTCGTCACCTCGCGTCGCTGGCCCGATCTTTCAACGCTGCGCAACCACCCCGGCCCCCTCACGGCGCTGCTGTTCCGGACGGGCTGCTCCTACCGGCAAAGGCTGGAGCAGCTGCTCGTGCAGCTCGGCAAGCCCTCGTTCAGGCGCCTGGAGTTCGGCTCGCTGGACGGCATCCTGGGCTGCGTGGCCGCCGATGTCGGGATTTCGCTGCTGCCCAAGCAGGTGGTGGACAGGTACCCGGCCCCCTCGGAGTTGTACGTGCACCCCGTCGATGTGAGCATTGCACGCGCACCCACCTACTTCATCCGGCGCAAAGAGGCGTTCGAAACGGCGGCGATGAAGGCCTTCGGCCAGTGCCTGGCGGCGGCCCTGGCACCGGCCACGAAGGCCTATCCACTCAGCGAGCCCGATCGCGGTGCCGCCGCTGGGGTGGTGGGCGTTCAGGCCGCGTAGGCCTCAGGCCCGTGGCCGCCCGATCCGAACCAGCAAGGCGCCGGCGGCCAGCAGCCCGCCCGTCATGTAGAAGACCTGCGCGAGCCCCAGGTGCGCACCGACCTGGCCGGCCACGAGCGGGCCGGCCACCTGGCCTGCGAACTGCGCAGATTGGAGCCAGCCGAGCAGCTTTCCCGATGCGCCTTCGCCCGCGAAGGTACGCACCAGTTTTCCGATGGCCGGCAGCAGCCCCGCGAGCGTGACGCCCATGAGGAAGCGCAACAGGCACAGCTGCCACCACTGGGATGCCCAGGCCTGGGGCACCAGGGTCAGGCTCGTCGCGAGCAGGCTCCAGAAGATGACGCGCCAGGCGCCGATGCGGTCGGCCAGCGCACCCATTCTCGGCGCGGCCAGCAGGCTGCCCAGTGCGGTCGCGGCCATGACGATGCCCGCGTACTGCGGCAGCTGCGCCTTCGCGATGCCCAGCTGCTCCACGTAGACGGTGAGGATGGGCTCGATGGACATGCTTGCGAACAGCACCATCGCGGCGGTCATGAGCAGGACGGCGATCGCCGAACGCTGCGCGCGGCTGTGCGAGGGCGCCAGCTGCGGCCGCAGTCCGACGGGCCGCCGCAGGAAGTCCTCCCGCAGCGCCACCATGCAGGCCAGGGCGGTCGTCGCGATGAGCGCGCCGCCGACGAAGAACGTGCCCCGGATGCCGACCCACTGCGACAGGAAGCCGCCCACGAGCGGCCCCGACAGGTTGCCGCACAGCGCGCCCGTGGACAGCACCCCCAGAGCCCAGCCGGCGCGTTCCCTGGGTACCTGCGAGCCGATGAGGACCACCGAGGCCGACGCGAAACCTCCGAACAGGCCGGCGAGCAGGCGCAGCACGACCAGTTCGGTGGCGGAGTTCGCGGTACCGATGAGCGACATCACGATGGCCATCGCGACCGCGGCCCGCACCACCATGGGCTTGCGGCCGTAGGTGTCGGCCAGCCGGCCCCACAGCGGCGCGGTGAGGCCGGTGCCGACGAAGGTGGCGCTGAACGCGTAGGAGGACCACTGCACGATGGCGGCGGGGTCGTGCACGCCGAGCTGCTCCACATAGAGCGGCAGGATCGGCAGCAGCATGCTGAGGCTGACCAGGGTCGTGAAGGAGCCGAACACGCACACCACGAGGTTGCGCTGCCAGTACGCCGCGTTGCGCTCGACGTACGAGGACGCCGCGCTCATGGCGTGCTCCCGGCCCGGGCCGCCGAGCTCATGCCGTGCCGACGGCGCGGGCCGTCGCCAGTGCAGGCCTCGGGCGGCTCATGCGGGCCGTCCCTGGCGCTGCGCGCGCCACTCGGTGCTGGTCAGCCCGCCCACGCCCCAGTTCTCGAGATCGACCTCCTCGATGACGACGAAGGTGCTGTCGTGCGGCTTGCCCATGACCTCGTGCAGCAGGTCGGACACGCCTTGGATGAGGGCGCGCTTTTGCGCCAGCGTGGTGGCGGTGGCGCCGGGCGAAGTGCCTTCGCGCGTGACCTTGATGTTGACGTACGGCATCTGGTGCTCCCTACCAGCGGCCTGCGTGCTGGCCGCCGTCGACGTTGATGGTCTCGCCCGTCACGAACGCCGCGTTCTCCAGGTACAGGATGGCATCGACGACCTCCGACACCTCGCCCATGCGGCCCATGGGGTGCAGGCCTGCGAGCACGGCATGGGTCGCGGGCGCGTGCATCGGCGTCTTGATGATGCCGGGAGCCACGGCGTTCACGCGCACGCCGCTCTGCGCGTACTCGATCGCAAGACCGCGTGTCACGGCGTCCAGGCCGCCCTTGGTCAGCAAAGCGAGGCCGGCAGGCGCACCGGCGATGGCCTGGTGGACCAGGGTGGTCGTGATCTGGACGATGTGGCCGCTGCGCTGCTGCAGCATCTGCGGCAGGGTCAGCTGCGTGATGTGGAAGAAGCCCGCAAGGTTCACGTCGACCACGTTGCGCAGGTCCTCGCTGCTGTAGTCGGTGAAGGGTTTGCCGATGAAGATGCCGGCGTTGTTGACAAGCGTGTCGATGCGGCCGAAGCGCTCCAGCGCGGCGGCCACCACGCGCTCTGCGACCGCGCGTTCGCGGATGTCGCCGGCCACGGCCAGCAGGTCCGGGTCCGTGGACGGCTGGATGTTGCGCGAGGTCGCGACGACGGAAAAACCGTTTCGGCGGTAGGCGGCCACGACGCCGGCGCCGATGCCCTGCGATGCACCGGTGACGATGGCGACTTTCTGTTGGCTCATCAAAGCTCCTGGGGATGGTGGATGGACTGCGCCGGCTGGTTCCGACGCCTTGCATAGCGTAGGGACGCCCCCCCTGAAGCGGTAGCCGCTATCCTTGCACCATGGCTGATCGAAAACGCACAGAGGTCGACTGGCAGGACGTGCGCGTGTTCCTCGCACTCGGCCGTTACCGCAGCCTGTCCGCCGCTGCGCGGGCGCTGCAGGTCAACCACGCGACCATTGCGCGCCGCATCCAGTCGCTCGAGCACAGCATGGGCGAGAAGCTCGTGGAACGCAGGCCCGACGGCTACCTGCTGACCGCGGCCGGTGCGCTGGCGCTGGAGGCGGCCACGGGCATGGAGGCGGCCGCCCAGCTGCTGACGCGCGCTGGCAGCAGCGATGGTGAGCAGTTGCGTGGCGTGGTGCGCATCAATGCACCGCCGGCGTTGGCGCACGCGTTTCTCACGGCCCAGCTGGCACGGCTGACGTCCGTGCATCCGGGCCTGGACATCGACCTGGCCACGGACCTGCATTCCGTCAGCCTGGAACGGCGCCAGGCCGACATCGCGGTGCGCATCGGCAAGCCAAACGATGGCGACCTCATCGCGCAACCGGTCGGCAAGCTGGCCCTCGGCTTCTACGGGACCGACGAGCAGTGCAGCGCGGTGGAGCAGGGCACGCCGCCGGTCTTCGTGAGCTTCGACGAGCAGCACTCGGACATGCCCGATGGCATCTGGCTGGCGCAGCAGTTTCCGCGCGCCCGCGTCGCCTTTCGCGCCGAGAACCAGGTGCTGCAGGCCACCGCGGCGCGCGCGGGCGCGGGCATTGCGCTGCTGCCGCACTACATCGGCCGGCAGGTTCCGGGTCTGCGGCCATGCGCGCTGAACCCGGTGCCGCCGGCCCGAGAGGTGTTCCTGCTGATCCGGGGCCAGGACCGCAACGTGCGTCCGGTCCGCGCCGTGATGCGGCACCTGGTCGATGCCTTCAAGCAGAGCCGAGCGCTGTTCGGCGCGTAGGCCAGCTCGGCGGCCTTGGACGCAGACGGCCCGCCGGCCGGGTCTCGCCCTGGCTCGCGCGCCTGCGCGAACGACGCGCAACGCGCTCAGGCGCTCAGGCGCTGTCGACCGGCCCGACCTGCACCCACCAGCGCGTGTGCATGCGGATGCGCAGCGGCTGGGTCTGTGCGAGAAAGCGCAGCGCCTGGTCGGTGTCGCGCAGCTGGTAGGTGCCGGACAGCCGCATGTCGGCCACACGCGTGTCGCAGACGATGCGGCCATGGCGGTAGCGCTCCAGCTCGGCCAGCAGGTCGGCCAGCCGGATGTCGCGGCCGGCGATCACGCCCTCGGCCCAGTCGTCGGGCGCAAAACCCGGCGCGGGCGCGGGCTGGCTGCCCTGTGCGGCGAGCCACCAGTGCGTGCCGGGCCTGGCGATCTCCGCCGTGCCGCCCTGGGCGGGGTGCATGCGCACCGCGCCGTCCTGCACGCTGATGCGCGCATGCTGCGCGTCCAGCCGCACGACGAAACGCGTGCCCAGGGCCTGTAGGCCGCCGAATGGGGTCTGCACCCAGAAGGGCCGCGGGTTCGGCGACGCGGTGTCCGGCCCCGTGCGCACGAGGATCTCGCCGCGGCGCAGCACGACCAGGCGCTGCGCGGCGTCGAAGGCGGTGCTGATCGCGCTGTCGGTGTTGAGCCAGAGCTGGCTGCCGTCGGCCAGCCGCAGCGTCTGCTGCTCGCCGACCGCGGTGCTGGCGCTGGCCAGCAGGCGCTGCCAGGGCGCGTGGGCCTGGAGCAGCCAGCCGGCCGACACGGCGACGCCGGCACCGGACAGCAGTTGCAGGGTCCGGCGCCGCTGCAGGCCCTGCGCCTGGCGCCGGGTCTGCGCGGCCTGCAGCGTGTCGCTCGCGAGCTGCGCGGGCACGCGCCGGAAGTCTTCGCTCAGCGCGCGCACGCGCGCCCAGGCCTGGGCGTGCAGGGCGCCGGCGTTCAGCCAGGCCTCGAAGGCCTGCCGCGTGCTGGCGCTGGGCTGGTTGAAGTCCAGCCGCACGGCCCAGGCGATCGCTTCGTCGACCAGCTGCGCGGGCAGCGCGTCGGCTGCTGCTGTGGTGGTGTCGGGCGGCATGGGGTTCACACGCCGAAGCGCAGCGCGTAGCAGTGGCGCAGGGCCGAGGCGATGTGGCGTTCGGCCGTGGACAGCGACACCCCCAGCCGCTCGGCGATCTGCGGGCAGGTCAGGCCGTCGAGCTGCGCCCACAGGAAGGCGGCGCGCACCTGGGGCCGCAGCGCATCGAGCATGCGGTCGATGGCGACCAGCGTCTCCAGGAAGATCAGCCGGCTTTCGGGCGAGGGTGCCTGCGGCTCCGGCAGGTGGGCCAGGGTTTCCAGCCAGGCGCGTTCGAGCTCGCGGCGCCGCCAGTGGTCGACGACCAGGCCATGGGCGATCGTGCTCAGGTAGGCGCGGGGCTCGCGCAGGCCTGCGCCAGCCGATGCGGTCTGCCGCGTGAGCAGGCGCATGAACACGTCCTGCGCCACGTCGGCCGCATCGCACGAGTCGCCGAGCCGGCGGCGCAGCCAGCCCAGCAGCCAGCCGTGGTGGCTGGCGTACAGGCGCTCGACGCCGTCCGGTCCGCTGAAGGTGTGCGCATCCACAGAAGTTCCATTCCTCCACATGCCATGGGAGCCCGCCCAGCGCGGATGGGTCGGCAGCCGGATCCGGGCGGGCGAGCGGGGCGGGCGCGATTATAGGTTCGTCAATGAGAATTAATCTCATTCGTGCAGATCCGCCATCCGAACAAGCGCGCGTCGTTGGTTTTGTGGCGCGTGCAGGCTGTCGGCGCCTCGGCACGAGCGCTTTCTTATTCGGATTGGTTGTTTGGAAACGATTTTTTAATCGTTTGTGATTCAGATGCCCAGGCCTACATTCATTGCAGGCTATCGCCACCAACCGACCCAGCAGGAGCCCCCGTCATGTCGTCCGATCTCGCCGAAATCGTCTTGCCCGCCGTCCTCGAGCACGCCCGTGCCGAGGCGGCAGAACAGGGCCTGTCCTACGCCGGCGGCGTGACGCCGCAGCAGGCCTGGCAGCTGCTGCAGGACGGCGCGGCACAGCTGGTCGACGTGCGTTCGGCCGAGGAACTCAAGTTCGTGGGCCAGGTGCCCGGCAGCCAGCATGTGGCCTGGGCCACGGGCACGGCGCTCACGCGCAACCCGCGCTTCGTGCGCGAGCTCGAGGCCAAGCTGGCCAAGGTGGGCGGCAAGGACGCCACCGTGCTGCTGCTGTGCCGCAGCGGCAAGCGCTCTGCGCTGGCGGCCGAAGCCGCGGCCAAGGCCGGTTTCAGCAATGTCTACAACGTGCTCGAAGGTTTCGAGGGCGAGATCGATGCCAGCGGCCAGCGCGGCCATGGCGACGGCTGGCGCTTCCACGGCCTGCCCTGGGCGCAGGACTGAGCGCCCCGGGCGCCAAGCCCGCCTGACCACAACAAGGACAACAGCAGATGGCACGGTTTGAGATCAACGAGGTCGTGCGCGCGCTGCACGGCGCGCGCGAAGAATGGCGCGTGGCGCAAAAGCGTTCCAGCGAACCCGGCGGGCGCGAATTCCCCTCGCGCAATGCGCTGGCCGAGATCGTCGAGGGGCTCAAGGGCGTGCTGTTTCCGATGCGCCTGGGTCCGCCGGATCTGCGCGTGGAGAGCGAGGACTTCTACGTCGCCCACCAGCTCGACACCGTGCTGCACGCCTTGCTCGGCCAGGCCCGGCTGGAGCTGCACTACAGCCACCGCCATGCGCCGCTGCCGGCCGAGCAGCTCGACCAGCGCGCCCACGAGGCCGTGCGCGCCTTTGCCGCCAGCCTGCCCGACACGCGGCGCCTGCTCGACAGCGACGTGCTGGCCGCCTTCCACGGCGACCCGGCCGCCGGCAGCGTCGACGAGGTGCTGCTGTGCTATCCGGGCGTGCTGTCCATCATCCACCACCGCCTCGCGCACACGCTGTACGGGCTGGGGCTGCCGCTCTTGGCGCGCATCATCGCCGAGCTGGCCCATGCCCAGACTGGCATCGACCTGCACCCGGGCGCCCGCATCGGCGCGGGCTTCTTCATCGACCACGGCACGGGCGTCGTGATCGGCGAGACCGCGCAGATCGGCCAGCGCGTGCGCATCTACCAGGCCGTCACGCTGGGGGCCAAGCGCTTCCCGGCCGACAGCGACGGCAAGCTCAAGAAGGGCCTGGCGCGGCACCCGCTCGTGGAGGACGACGTCGTGATCTACGCGGGCGCCACCATCCTGGGTCGCGTGACCATCGGCGCCGGCGCCGTGATCGGTGGCAACGTGTGGCTCACCGAGGACGTGCCGCGCGGCGCCAGCGTGACGCAGGCCAGCCTGCAGAACGCGCCGCTGGCCCGCTGAGAGAGGGGCCGTCCATGACGTCGCTGGTCGAACCCTTTGGCATCGCCGTGCGCCAGCTGCGCGAGCAGCGCCGCTGGTCGCAGGAGCACCTGGCCGCGCTGTCGGGCCTGAACCGCAGCTATGTGGGCGAGGTCGAGCGCGGCCGCGTGATCGCCTCCATCGTCACTGTTCACAAACTCGCGACGGCGCTGCAGATGGACGCCGCGGTATTGGTAGCGCGCAGTGAGCAGATCGCCTCGCAGCGCCGCGTGCGCCTGCAAGCCTTGGCGGCTATAGCCGGTTGAAGCCCACCGAGACGGTGCCGGACACTGCCACGGTTTTCTTTGTTCGCGATGGAGTTTGAATGACTGCAACCGTAGGCGGCACCACCGCCCTGGGCGATAGCGCCGCACGCCAGCTGGCCAATGCCACCAAGACCGTTCCCCAGCTCGCGACGATCACGCCGCGCTGGCTCACGCACCTGCTGCAGTGGGTGCCGGTCGAAGCGGGCATCTACCGGCTCAACAAGGTCAAGAACCCGGAGGCGATCAAGGTCACCTGCACGGCCAAGGAGTCCGAGAACCAGCTGCCGCGCACCTTCGTCGACTACGAAGAACACCCGCGCGAGTACTTCCTCAATGCCGTCAGCACCGTGCTGGACGTGCACACGCGCATCTCCGACCTCTACAGCAGCCCGCACGACCAGATCAAGGAGCAGCTGCGCCTGACGATCGAGACGATCAAGGAGAACCAGGAGAGCGAGCTCATCAACAACCCGGACTACGGCCTCTTGGCCCAGGTCACGGACGAGCAGCGCATCTTCCCGCTCAATACCGCGAATGGCGCGCCCACGCCCGACGACCTCGACGAGCTGCTGACCAAGGTCTGGAAGGAGCCCGCCTTCTTCCTGGCGCACCCGCTGACGATTGCCGCCTTCGGCCGCGAAGCCACGCGCCGCGGCACGCCGCCGCCCACCGTGAGCCTGTTCGGCTCGCAGTTCATCACCTGGCGCGGTGTGCCGCTGATCCCCTCGGACAAGGTGCCCGTGGCCGACGGCAAGAGCAAGATCATCCTGCTGCGCGTGGGCGACAAGCGCCAGGGCGTGGTCGGCCTGTTCCAGCCCGGCCTGCCGGGCGAGCAGGGCCCCGGCCTGTCGGTGCGCTTCATGGGCATCAACAACCACGCCATCGCCTCCTACCTGATCTCGCAGTACTGCTCGCTGGCCGTGCTGACGCCCGACGCGCTCGCGGTGCTCGACGACGTGGAGATCAACCGCTACCACGACTACTCGGTGCTGGACACCTACAAGTAAGCGGGTAGCAGCGCATGACCATTGCTTCTCTGCCGTCCCAGGCTGTGGGGCCGGAGGCGCCGATCGATCCCGCGGTGCTCGCGCGCATGGCCAACGCCCTGTTCGCGGCCTTGCCAGGTACGCCCCCTTCATCCGTGCCTGCATTGGGTACGGCGGGCGCGCCGGCCGGCGTGCAGGCACCCGTGAACATCGCGCCGCCCGGTTCGCCGCTGGTCAGCCCGGCGGGCTTCGGTCCCTCGGTGCCTGGCACGCCCATCCCGCAGGGCATCGCGCCCGGCGCCAACCTGCTGCCGGCCTCGCCGACGCCGCTGGCTTCGCTGGCGCACCGCGCACCGGCGCTGCTGCCGCACGCCCAGGCCGGCAACGGCCTGCCCGACACCGTGGTCACCGCCCTGCCGGCCTACGAGCCGCGCTTCGGCGGTGCCGCGCTCGGCGTGCCCGAGGCCTCCGCCGCCACCGCCCAGCAGGCTGCCACGCACCCGGCCACGGGCGCCGTGCCGTACTACTTCCTCGACACATCGCACGGCCATCCTGCGGCCGGCGGGGCCGACCCCGGCCGTGGCGCCGATCCGCTGGACGCGCTGGCCGGCCTGCCGTTCACGGGCCACGTTGCATCGCCGCAGGCCACCGGCATTCCCGCAGGTAGCGGTGTGCCGCATACCACGCCCTCGGCCGAGCCCAAGTTCTACTTCGTCGACGCGGTCGTGCTGCCCAGCGGCCATGTGACGCCGGCCAAGCCCCATCCCCACGGTGCCCATGGCGCCCACGGCGCCCACGGCACGGCACCGCAGGCCGACCAGGGCCGCCACCCGGCCTTCGACGTGAACGCCGTGCGACGCGACTTTCCGATCCTCGCGGAACGCGTCAACGGCCGCCAGCTGGTCTGGTTCGACAACGCCGCCACCACGCACAAGCCGCGTTCGGTGATCGAGCGCATCAGCTACTTCTACGAGCACGAGAACTCCAACATCCACCGCGCTGCGCACGCGCTCGCAGCCCGCGCCACGGACGCCTACGAAGGCGCGCGTGAACGGGTCCGCAAGTTCATCAACGCGCCGGACGTGAACGAGGTCATCTTCGTGCGCGGCACCACCGAGGCCATCAACCTCGTGGCCAAGAGCTGGGGCGGCCAGCATGTGGGCGAGGGCGACGAGATCATCGTCTCCAACCTGGAGCACCACGCCAACATCGTGCCCTGGCAGCAGCTCGCCGCCGCCAAGGGCGCGAAGCTGCGCGTGATCCCGGTCGACGACACGGGCCAGGTGCTGCTGGACGAGTACAAGAAGCTGCTCAACGACCGCACCAAGATCGTGGCCGTGACCCAGGTCTCCAACGCGCTCGGCACCGTGGTGCCGGTCAAGCAGATCGTGGAACTGGCGCACCGCGCTGGCGCCAAGGCGCTCGTGGACGGCGCGCAGTCGGTCTCGCACATGCGCGTGGACGTGCAGGACATCGGCGCCGACTTCTTCGTGTTCTCGGGCCACAAGGTGTTCGGTCCCACCGGCATCGGCGTGGTCTGGGGCAAGCGTGAGGTGCTCGAGGACATGCCGCCCTGGCAGGGCGGCGGCAACATGATTGCCGACGTGACCTTCGAGAAGACGGTGTTCCAGCCGCTGCCCAACACCTTCGAGGCCGGCACCGGCAACATTGCCGACGCGGTGGGCCTGGGCGCGGCGATCGACTACGTGAACCGGGTCGGCATCGAGAACATCGCGCGCTACGAGCACGAGCTGCTGGTCTACGGCATGGCGCGGCTGGGCGAGATCCCGGGCGTGCGCCTGATCGGCACGGCCGCGGACAAGGCCAGCGTGATGTCCTTCGTGCTCCAGGGCTACAGCACCGAGGAGGTCGGCAAGGCGCTCAACGAGGAGGGCATCGCCGTGCGCACGGGCCACCACTGCGCCCAGCCCATCCTGCGCCGCTTCGGCGTGGAGACCACGGTGCGGCCCTCGCTGGCCTTCTACAACACGTTTGGCGAGATCGACCAGCTCGCCACCGTGGTGCGCCGGCTGGCGTGGCAGCGGCGGACCGGCTGATGCTGGAGTAAAGGCAGGGGCAGGGGCGCGGCGCAGGCCGTGCGCGCTCCTGGCCCCATCCTATCCATGCCGGGACACGCATGCGCCATCGTGCAGGGCGCTGGGCGACGTCCGTGCCAGCAGTGCATTCTGGGCGACACCTGGGTTCTCGTTCGCGCGCTCCTATACTGGCTCGCGCTTCAACGGACACCACACCATTGCCTTTGCCTGGCCCCGACATCACCATCGAGCGTTTCACCAAAGCCCATCTGGCGGGGGTCGCTGCGCTCTTCAACGATCCTGCGGTCTGCCGCCAGGTGCTCCAAATGCCCTACCAGGCGGTCGAGGCCTGGCGCAAACGCCTCGCGGCGGACAACGAGCGCGCGCTGCAACTCGTGGCGGTCTGCGGCGGCGAGGTCATCGGCAATATCGGCCTGGAGCAGCACGCGCGGGTGCGCCGCAGCCATGCCGGCGGACTCGGAATGGCGGTGGCATCCGCGTGGCAGGGCAGGGGTGTCGGCGCGCAACTGCTGGGCGCCGCCTTGGAGGTCGCCGACAACTGGATGAACCTGCGCCGCGTGGAGTTGACGGTGTACGCCGACAACGAAGCCGCGCAGCGCCTGTACCGCAGGTTCGGCTTCCAGGTCGAAGGCCGGCTCGTGGACTACGGCCTGCGCGACGGCGCTTTCGTCGATGCCCTGGCCATGGCCAGGCTGCGCCAGCGCGCCTAGTCCGTTCAGCCGCGGCGGCGGCGTGCGCTGCTGGCCAGGCCCGCGAACCCGGCCAGCACCAGTGCCAAGCTACCCGGCTCGGGCACCTCGGCCACGCTGCTGACGCGCAAGTCCGACACGTCCAGCGTGGAGACCAGGTCGGTGGAGTTCACGTCCAGGATGCCGAAGGCCAGCGAATGCGCGCCCGCCCCGAACGTGTAGCTGAACTGCCCGTTGACGGGCGCCAGGCCCACCTCGGCCAGGGACTCGAAGCGCGTGCCGTCGATCACGACGAAGGCGCGGTCGATGTAGTCCGCGTCGAACAGCACGGTGCTCAGCGACCAGGCGACGCTGATGGTCGTGGCGGCCAGCGCGCTGAAGCTGAACTGCAGGCCCGAGCCTTCGATGGTGTCCGCCGGCAGCAGGCCGGGCGCCAGGCCCAGGGCCGGCTCCAGCTCGTAGAACAGCAGCGCGCTGGACGCACCCGCGGGCTGCTCGCCGGAGTCGACGGCGGCGGTCGTGATGCGGGCCGAGGTGGCCGAGCCAAGGCGCACGTCGCCGGCCGCTGTCCACTGCGCGAGGTCGGCGGCGACGGGCGTGGCCGATGCGCTGCCGGCCCAGAGGCTGGCAAGCAGTGCGGCGAGGAGGAAATGCTTGTTCATGGGGGTGTTCCGGGTCGGGTTCATTGCACGCCGAGATCGCGGCTGGGCGCGATGCCGGCGGGGTTCACGTTGCGCAGCGTGGCCAACGTGCGGGCTGCGATCGGGCCGGCGCTGCCGTCGGTGTCGATCTGCAGCAGCGTGTCGGTGCCAGAGGCCACCAGCCTGACCACGCCAGTGCCGTAGGCGTTGTTGCCGGCGCCGATCGAGGCCAGCAGCGCGCCCAGGTCGATGCGGTCCTTGC
>DATKFT010000145.1:0-1850 GCA_035544335.1 Pseudorhodoferax sp. | reverse complement strand
AGCAGGTGCGGCTGGACATCACGGGCGGCAACATCGAAATGGACCGCGGCGTGCTCGACCGCATGACGCCCGCCTTCGAGCACCTGCTGCGCAACTGCGTGGCCCACGGCATCGAGGACGCCGCCGCCCGCGAGCGCGCGGGCAAGGATCCGGCCGGCCTGATCACCATCGACCTGCGGCACGAAGGCAACGACGTGTCGGTGAGCTTCCGCGACGACGGCGCAGGCCTGCAGCGCGATCGCATCCTCCAGCGTGCACAGGCCCTCGGCCTGGTCGAGGCGGGCCAGACGCTCTCGGACGAGGAAACCGCCGCGCTGATTTTCAAGCCCGGCTTCTCCACCGCCGCGCAGGTGTCCGAACTCGCGGGCCGCGGCATCGGCATGGACGTGGTGCGCTCCGAGGTCAACGCGCTGGGCGGCCGCATCGAGACCCACAGCGAAGCGGGCCGGGGCAGTGCCTTCCGCCTCGTGCTGCCGCTGACCACGGCCGTCACCCAGGTGGTCATGCTGCGCGCGGGCCGGCTGCTGGTCGGCGTGCCGGCCAGCCTGGTGGAAATCGTGCGCCGTGCGCCCTTGGATCTGCTGCAGCAGGCCTATGCCAGCCACGGCTTTGAAGATGGCGGCGAGACCCTGCCTTTCTACTGGGCGGGCGCGCTGTGGCAGTCCTCCCTGCGCAGCGAGGAAACCGTGGGCCGCACCCGGCCCGTGGTCATCCTGCGCAGCGCGTCGCAGCGCATTGCGCTGCACGTGGACGAAGTGCTGGGCAACCAGGAAGTGGTGATCAAGAACCTCGGCCCCCAGCTGGCCCGCCTGCCCGGCCTGACCGGCATGTCGGTGCTGGCCTCGGGCGCCGTGGTGCAGATCTACAACCCTGTGGCGTTGGCCAACGTCTATGGCGACGAGGTGCGCGCCCGGACCGAAGAGGCCGAGCGTGCCGCCGGCCAGGGCGACGGCGAAGCCGTGCCGGCCAGCGCGGGACCGGTCTCGGTGCCGCTGGTGCTGGTGGTGGACGACTCCATCACCGTGCGCCGCGTCACCCAGCGCCTGCTGCAGCGCGAAGGCTACCGCGTGGCCCTGGCGGCCGACGGCCTGCAGGCCATGGAACGCCTGGCCGAGGAGCGGCCGACCCTGGTGCTTTCCGACATCGAGATGCCGCGCATGGATGGCTTCGACCTGCTGCGCAACATCCGCGCCGACGAGGCCCTGCGCGACCTGCCCGTGGTCATGATCACCTCGCGCATCGCCCAGAAGCACCGCGAGATGGCGCGCCAGCTGGGCGCCAACCACTACCTGGGCAAGCCCTACTCGGACGAGGAGCTGCTGGGCCTGATCCAGCACTATTCCCTGCAAGGGAACAGCACCCAGCCTGCGCCGCTGTCACTGCAGACGGAGACGCAGGTGCTGGGCGAAGAAGCCTGAGCCTCGGCGGCCAGCCCTCGCCCCGCAAAAAAGGAGCAGCCAGCGCTGCTCCTTTTTTCTTGGCTCCGGTGTCTTTGCACCGGCTTCCTTCAGCCCGCCTGCTTGACCACGCCGTAGCGGGCCAGCGTGCGCTCGCGCGCGGCTGCGTGGTCCACCACGGGATGGGGATAGTCCGTGCCCAGCACCACGCCGGCCTCGGCCAGCTCCAGCGGCCGGGCCTGCCAGGGTGCGTGGCGCAGCGCGGCGGGCAGGCGGGCCAGTTCGGGCACGTAGCGCTCGATGAAGCGCGCGTCGGCATCGAACTTCTGGCTTTGCGTGATCGGGTTGAAGATGCGGAACCAGGGCTGGGCGTCGCAGCCCGTGGAGGCCGCCCACTGCCAGCCGCCGTTGTTGGCCGCCAGGTCGAAGTCGTTGAGCTGGCGCGCAAACCAG
>DATKFT010000144.1:0-4077 GCA_035544335.1 Pseudorhodoferax sp. | reverse complement strand
ATGCCAGAGCATGGCCTGGGTGGCCAGGCCCACCTGGCTGAACAGCCGCTCCGAGCCGCAGCCCGGGAAATAGAACACCGCCTCCGAATCCGTGCTCGTGGCCTGCGGATTGCGGATGATGGGCACGTAGTCCTTGTCCTCGATGTCCAGCAGTGCGCGCGCGCTGCGTTTGGGCAGGCCGCCGGGCATCTTCTTGTTCACGAAGTGGATCACCTGCTGCTTGAGCGGTGCGGTGCCCACCGTGGCCGGCGGCGCGGCGGTCTGCTTCTTGGCCAGGCCACGCAGCATGTCGCTGGCCAGGCGCTGGGCCTTGAAGCCGACATCGACCATGGCCGTGCGCATCAGGTTGATGGTCTGCGGATTGGTCGCGTTGAGCATCAGCATCGCAGCCGCGTTGCCAGGCCGGAAGCTCTTCTTGCCCATCTTGCGCAAGAGGTTGCGCATGTGCATGGTCACGTCGCCGAAGTCGATCTTGACCGGGCAGGGCGTCAGGCACTTGTGGCAGACCGTGCAGTGGTCGGCCACGTCCTCGAACTCGGCCCAGTGCTTGATCGACACGCCGCGGCGCGTCTGCTCCTCGTACAGGAAGGCCTCGATCAGCAGCGAGGTGGCCAGGATCTTGTTGCGTGGGCTGTAGAGCAGGTTGGCGCGCGGCACATGTGTGGCGCAGACCGGCTTGCACTTGCCGCAGCGCAGGCAGTCCTTGACGCTGTCGGCGATCGCGCCGATGTCGGACTGCTGCAGGATCAGCGATTCGTGGCCCATGAGCCCGAAGCTGGGCGTGTAGGCGTTGGTCAGGTCGGCCGGCAGGGCCGGGTCACGCAGCAGCTTGCCCTTGTTGAAGCGGCCCTCGGGGTCGACGCGGCGCTTGTAGGCGGCGAACGGCGCGACCTCTTCTTCGGTCAGGAACTCCAGCTTGGTGATGCCGATGCCGTGCTCGCCCGAGATCACGCCGTTGAGCGAGCGTGCCAGCACCATGATGCGCGCCACGGCCTCATGGGCGGTCTGCAACATGGCGTAGTTGTCGCTGTTGACGGGGATGTTGGTGTGCACGTTGCCGTCGCCCGCGTGCATGTGCAGCGCGACCCAGACGCGGCCCTTGAGCACGCGCTTGTGGATCTCGTTGCACTCCTGCAGCAGGGGGCGGAACGCCGCGCCCGGGAACAGGGTCTGCAGCGGCGCGCGGATCTGCGTCTTCCAGCTGGCGCGCAGGCTGTGGTCCTGCAGCTGCGGGAACAGCGCGTCCACGTCGTGCAGCCAGCCCTGCCACTGCATGCGCACCTCGCGCAGCAGCGCCTGGGCCTGGGCCACGCGGTCCTCGAGCAGCTCGGCCGAGGCGATCTCGGAGGCGTCGTCCTCCTTGCCCAGCGGCAGCTTGCCGGCGCCGAAGAAGTCGATCAGCGCGTCGCACAGCGCGAGCTTGTTGCGCAGCGACAGCTCGATGTTGATGCGCTCGATGCCGTCGGTGTACTCGGCCATGCGCGGCAGCGGGATCACCACGTCTTCGTTGATCTTGAAGGCGTTGGTGTGGCGGCTGATGGCCGCCGTCTTCTTGCGGTCGGCCCAGAACTTCTTGCGTGCATCGGCTGTGATGGCCACAAAGCCTTCGCCGCTACGGGTATTGGCCAGGCGCACGACCTCGCTGGTCACGCGGGCCACGTCGTCGGCGTTGTCGCCGGCAATATCGCCAATCAGCACCATCTTGGGCAGACCACCGTTGCCCTTCTTGCTCTTGGTGGCGTAGCCCACGGCCTTCAGGTAACGGTCGTCCAGGTGCTCCAGGCCCGCCAGCAGCACGCCCGAGCGCTTCTGCTCGGCGAACATGAAGTCCTTGATCTCCACGATCGAGGGCACGGCATCCTTGGCATTGCCGAAGAACTCCAGGCACACCGTGCGCGTGTGCGCGGGCATGCGGTGCACGATCCAGCGCGCGCTCGTGATCAGGCCGTCGCAGCCTTCCTTCTGGATGCCGGGCAGGCCCGACAGGAACTTGTCGGTCACGTCCTTGCCCAGGCCTTCCTTGCGGAAGATGCGGCCCGGGATGTCCAGGCGCTCGCTGCGCACCGGGGTCTTGCCGTCGGCCTCGAAGTACTCGAGCTGGAAGCTGGCCAGCTCCACATCGTGGATCTTGCCCAGGTTGTGGTTGAGCCGCGTGACCTCCAGCCACTGCGCCTGCGGCGTGACCATGCGCCAGGAGGCCAGGTTGTCCAGTGCCGTGCCCCACAGCACGGCCTTCTTGCCGCCCGCGTTCATGGCCACGTTGCCGCCGATGCACGAGGCCTCGGCCGAGGTCGGGTCGACTGCGAACACGTAGCCGCCACGCTCGGCCGCGTCGGCCACGCGCTGGGTGACCACGCCCGCTTCGGTCCAGATCGTCGCGACGGGCTGGGCCAGGCCGGGCAGGGCGATGAGCTCGACCTCGGTCATGGCCTCGAGCTTTTCGGTGTTGATGACCGCGCTCTTCCAGCTCAAGGGGATCGCGCCGCCCGTGTAGCCCGTGCCGCCGCCACGCGGAATGATGGTCAGGCCCAGCTCGATGCAGGCCGCGACCATGGCGGCCATCTCGGTCTCGGTATCCGGCGCCAGCACGACGAAGGGGTACTCGACGCGCCAGTCGGTCGCGTCGGTCACATGGGCCACGCGGGCCATGCCGTCGAACTTGATGTTGTCCTTGGCCGTGAGCCGCTCCAGCACGCGCCGCGTACGCCGGCGCAAGGTGGCGATCTCGGTGAAATCAGCGTCGAAGCGCGCC
Organism: Pseudorhodoferax sp.; assembly: GCA_035544335.1. GTDB lineage: Bacteria > Pseudomonadota > Gammaproteobacteria > Burkholderiales > Burkholderiaceae_C > Pseudorhodoferax. Next base: position 1,325 of record DATKFT010000144.1, on the reverse strand, counting down.
ACGGCCTGGCGCGCGGCCTCCAGCAACTCGCCGACCAGCGCGTCGCGCCCGGGGTCGGATTGCGGCTGGCGGCGCTCCTGGGCCGCGGCCAGCCGGTGCTGCAACGCCTGTACCAGCAGCGCGCGGCGCTTGGGGTTGTCCAGCAGGTCGTCCTGCAGGTAGGGGTTGCGCTGCACCACCCAGATGTCGCCCAGCACCTCGTAGAGCATGCGGGCGGAGCGGCCCGTGCGGCGCTCGGCACGCAGGGTCTGCACCAGCTCCCAGGCGCGCGCGCCCAGCAGCCGCACCACGATCGCGCGGTCTGAGAACGAGGTGTAGTTGTAGGGAATCTCGCGCAGACGCTGCGTGTCTTCTGCCGGAGCCAGCAGCTGGTTCAGGGTATTCGGGGCATTCATCGGGGGGGTCGTGCTGGGGCCCGCCGGCCCTGCGCAGGCGGACGTGGATGTTACCGCAGCGCAACATTCCACGCCGCCGGCCCCGGGGGCCCCTGGAAACCCCGCATGCGGGCAAGTCAGTCACTGCGCTTAAATGGTTTTGTCACATGGCGCGGCTAGTCTGCCGCCTTCTTTCACACCGGAGTTCGCATGAAGAAGACCTTTGCCCTGGCGGTGCTGGCCGCAGCCGTCGCTCTGCCGGCCCAGGCCCAGACCGAGATTCAGTGGTGGCACGCCATGAGCGGTCCGCTGGGCGAGTGGGTCAACGACCTGGCCAAGCAGTTCAATGCCAGCCAGACCGCCTACAAGGTCGTTCCCACCTACAAGGGCCAGTACGACGAGACGCTGACGGCCGGCGTCGCCGCCTTCCGCGCCGGCAACGCGCCGCACATCCTGCAGGTGTTCGAGGTCGGCACCGCGACCATGATGGCCTCCAAGGGCGTGATCAAGCCGGTGGGCGAAATCATGAAGGAGTCGGGTGCCAAATTCGACCAGAGCGCCTACATCTCCGCCGTGGCCGGCTACTACACGGCGCCCAACGGCCAGATGCTGAGCTTCCCGCTGAACAGCTCCACGACCATCTTCTATTACAACAAGGACGCCTTCAAGGCGGCCGGCCTGGACCCGAACAAGGCGCCGACGACCTGGCCCGAGGTCGTGGCGGCCGCGGCCAAGCTCAAGGCCAGCGGCCACAAGTGCCCGTTCACGACCAGCTGGGTCAGCTGGACCCAGCTGGAGAGCTTCTCGGCCTGGCACAACACGCTGTACGCCACGCTCAACAACGGCTTCGGCGGCACGGCCACGCGGCTGGCCTTCAACTCGCCGCTGCATGTGCGCCACTTCGAGAACCTGGCCAACATGTCGCAGCAGGGGCTGTTCGTCTACAAGGGC
>DATKFT010000143.1:0-4847 GCA_035544335.1 Pseudorhodoferax sp. | reverse complement strand
CTCCGGCAGCAGCTGGGCCCCATAGAGCAGTTCCCCACGCGTCACGGTCGTGGTGAACAACGCGACGCGGGGCTGCATCGCGACCCACTGCACTACCTGGGCAGAAGGTGCCGGCCGTAGCAGCTCCGACAGCACATTCGTGTCGAGGATGAACATCAGCTCAGATCCACCGGCGCTCGCATGGGCTCGCGCCCAGGCAGATCCAGCTCGATCCCGCCGATCGGCTCGATCCGCGCCCGAATGGCCTCCACAAGCGACCTGCCCTGTTCCTTCTGGTTGGCGACAGCAGCGCGCAGGATGGCACGCGCTTCGTCCTCCATGGATCGTCCATGTGTGGCGGCGCGGATGCGCAACTGTGCTTTGAGGCTGTCGTCGATATTTCGGATCGTCATGCTGGCCATGTTTGGTGCCCGGTTTGCCATCACTGATTGCATTTTAGTCAATGAGTGCACTTTGCGTGACACACTTTGCGTGGCGTGCCGTACCTGCAGTCACGATGCGAGGTCCCCTACTCTGCGAAGGGTGGTGAGCTTTCCCAACGTCGCCTTCTGCGATCTTGCCCAGGCTTTACCGCAATGAGGTGGCTGGAAATTGGATGGGAGGCGACACACCATGCCGGCCAATGGCCGCCTGCTCAACCGCCGCATCTGCGATGAGATGCCCGCCGAAACGCTGGACGCTGGCCTGGCGGATGGCAATTTCGGTCGTGGCCACCCTTGATGCAGCGGGAGCTGCATTTCCGAAATCACATGCAAATCAATGGATTGATGCTCCACGGCCGAGCCACCCTACTCTGCTGCTGGCAACATGCTGCTGCGTTGTCGCCTTCGGCGATCTCGCCCAGGTGAAACCGAGCCGTCGTTGCCGAAATGCACGCCGCGAGGATGGTGCTTCTCCAGCAACGCCTGCAACGCCTCGTGGCCGGTCCGGATGTAGATCGTCGTGGTCGACAACTGGGCATGGCCGAGCAACATCTGCAAAGATCTCAGGTCGACTCCGCGGTCATACATGTGGGTCGCGTAGGCGTGGCGCAACACGTGTGGCGTGACCAGCGGCAGACCGGCATGCTGCGCATGGGTCCTGACCAATGAGCGCAAGTGGAAATACTGCATTGCCAGCAGCGGGCTCGGGTTCACGAACACGGCGTCCGTGGGCCGCGCGTGGCCGAATGCCTGGTGGATCAATGCCGACCGCGACGCTGCGAGGTAGCGCTCCAACCAGTCGGAGGCCGGCAGCCCATAAATCACCAGGCGCTCTCGCGAACCCTTGCCCAGGACCCGGATCACCCGCTCCTTGCGGTCGATCTGGTGGATGCGCAGCCCGACGATCTCGGCTGCGCGCATGCCGGTGGCATAGAGCATCTCCATGACCGTGCGATCACGCAGACCGACTGCGGTCCGCGTGTCCGGCGTGGTCAGAAGGCGCTCGACCTGGCGCACTGTCGGCACGTAGGGCGGAACCCTTGGCGTCGCAGGCGGACGGGCAAAGTCGGTGGTTGGGTTGTCAGCGCGCAACTCTTCGCGCTTCGCCCAACGGTAAAGGCGCTGCAGCATCCAGCGCCGAGACGCGGCCGTCGAATCGGAGGCCTCGACGAACATGCCGAGGTACTCCTGCAGATCCTCGCGCTGGGCATGGTTCCACCTTAGCCGGTGTCGACGAGACAACCAATGCACGTACTCCATCAACATGCGGTGCAGCTTGCCGACCGTCAGCGGCCCGAGCCCTTCGCACTGCGTGGCGAGTACGAACTCCTGCAACTGCTCATCGAACAGAGCGCCACCACCGCCCGCTGGTGACGACTGACGACCGAGCACGGGATAACCCTTCCCGCGCTGCTCGTGATTTGACATTCCGCTTGCTCCAACCCTATGCATCGCTGAAACGGACATGTCAAGCGTTTATCGCCGACAACGTCCGGACGTTTGTTTGATGCACACGATCGCCGCGCCCTATAGATTAATTCCATTTCAAACCCGACCGCCATTAGAGGAAATACATAGCATGATTCGTTCTATGCATGCACATCTAAAACTTGCAATGTCACGTATACACACAACAGTTGCATTTATAGGCGTTTCGAGCCCTTTCGTCATCCTGGCGAAGTTGACAGGCGACGCTGTTCGGCGCAGCAATGCGCTCCTTCGAGGCGTGCGTCTGGCAACTACGTTTCTGGCCATGTCCCTGGGTGCCAGCACGATCGCGCAGCCGGTACCGGCTGACATGGCCGAAGGTCTGCGCAAGAACATCGCGACCCACAGCCAGGGCAAGGTCCCGGTCGGCGCGATCACCCGCACGCCCGTTCCAGGCATGTTCCAGGTGGTCTCGGACGGCGAGATCTTCTACATCGACGCGAGCGGTCGGTACGCCTTCTTCGGTGGCTCGATGATTGACATGAAGCAACAGCAAGACGTGACGGCGAGCGAGCTGGACAAGCTCAACGCGATTGCCTTCGACCGCCTGCCGCTGCAGCACGCGATCAAGGAGGTGCACGGCAACGGCTCGCGGCACATCGCCGTTTTCGAGGACCCGAACTGCCCGATCTGCAAGGTCTTCACCAAATTCTTGGACCAGGTAGACGACGTGACGATCCACCGCTTCATGTACCCCGTGATCGCGCCGCAGTCCGAGGCGCTCGCCCAGGCGGCCTGGTGCTCGCGTGATCGCGGCGCGGCCTGGAAGTCGATCATGGCCGGTGCCAAACCGGCCGCCGCCGGCGTCGCCACCTGCGACACGAGCGGCCTGGCCGCCATCCTGAAGTTCGGCGAGGCCCACCGGATCAACAACACGCCGACCGTGGTGCTGGCCAGCGGCAAGCGACTGGTGGGCGCCACGCCACCAGAGATGTTCCTGCAAGAACTGGAACAGGGCGGACGCCCCGCCAAATGACTTTGGAGAGATGACACCATGACGCCTACCTTGGCCTTGCGCCGCATCCTTACGTGCCTTACGTCCAGCGCTCTGCTGGCGCCCACGGCTCAAGCACAGCAGTCCGCCCTTCAGTGGGTCCCGATGCGCGAGGCAGGTTTCAATGCCCCCAACGTGAAACCGACGGCGACCGAACAAGAGCATGCGCTATTGCAGCGGATCTGGTCGCGCGAGTTGGCCGGTGCACGCGAGATGGCGCCCGGCACTCAATACCCGAGCGCCGTGCTGATCGGCACCGTCGACACGACGGGCGCACAGCTGGTGTTTTCCATCTATGCCCGGGCGGGCTACGAGAAATGCCAGCCGGCCGAAAACGGGGCGACAGTGGAGTACAGCCACTGGGTTTGCCCGCTGCGCGTGGTGCGCACTGAGGCCGGCAAGCCCGTGGTCCGGGATTTGCCTGGCTACTGCATGCTCTGGGGCGACGATCCCGATGCGCCGCGCGAGAAGAACCGCGTCGAGTACGCGTACGACGCAAAGACGGCGACCGTGCGCTTTCGGACCCTTGAGCACGGCAGGGTCCTGCCGCAATGCAGCCGCACCCTGCGGATCCAGGGGCAGCCATGACCTCGCGACTCCCTTCATTTCGCTCGCTGCGTGGCGTGGCCCTGGCGCTGCTGCTGCCCGTCGTGGCCTGGGCCGCGACCGTCACGGCCGCACAGATCATCGCTGCGGTGCAGGCAGCGCCTGGCGCCACGACATGGTTGCGGGCCAATGCCGAGGCCGTGGCGAACCTGGCGATCCGCGTGGAGAGCCGCGGCAATACCGAGGCGTACAACGGCACCTGCTGCTACGGCGTGCTGCAGATGAACCGCACGAACATTGCCGCCTACACCAATCTCACGCCCGAGCAGTACCGTGCAGCGGACCTGCAGACCCAGATCAATGCCTGGGCGAGGCTGACGGCAGACGCCATGCGTGCCCGTGCGCCGAGCGCGTTGGCGGCCATGCAGACATTCGACGGGCGGCCTGTCGATGGAAATCTTGTGCTGGCGTGCGTCCAATTGGGCATCGGCAACTGCCAGCGCATGATCAACAGTGGCAGCTGCAGCGGCTTTGCCGACCGCAATGGCACCACCATCTGCTCCATGGCGGATCGGCTTGCGGGGGGCACGCCGACGCCCGGCCCCGGTACGGGACCCGGTGCCACACCGACGAACCCGGGGGGCGGTGCCGGTCCCGACACTGGCGTGCCCACGCCGATCTTCACGCCGAGCTGCCTGCAGGACGGTACCGGTGCCTGCCTGCCGATCACGCAGGCGCTGGAAGAGGGCTTCGCGCAAGGCTCTGGAGCGCCGATGACCAATCTGAAGCGTTTGATCTATGCCATCGTGGCGGCGGTCGTCGCGCTGGTCCTGATGTCGACCACCACGACCACCTGGAAGCACTACAGCAAGGGCCGCCTGGCCACTGCCAACCTGCTGGTCGGGATGAAGGGTGTCGCCTTGCTGCTGACCATGGTGCTGACGATTCTCACGCTCCTGTAGAACACACACGACCATTGCTCTCGACTGTCATTCCTGATCAGACCCGCAACCCTTGGAGTACTTTCCGATGTCCCTTCGACTCAAAGCGACCGCAACGCTGCTGGTCGGCGCCTTGCTCTCTTTCTATGCCGCCGCGCAGACCACCGCGCAGGCCGACGCGCGGGTTGCCGCCGGCCCGAAGACGGCCACCGAGGTGACTGTGCGTGAAGCGCTGCAGGCGCTCACGCCGGTTGGATTCGAGACCTTGCGCCGCGTGGAATTCAGGCAAGGGCGCACCCTCTCCAATGCCAAAGCGTTCGCGCTCATGGAAACGGAACAGTTCGAGCTGGAGCAGCATGGTGTTCAACACGAGTTCTGCCAGCAACCGCGCCACGCGCGCGTGATTGCCTGTCAGCCTTCGCTGTAGCGAGGAACCATGCACTGCAGCGCTTGATG
>DATKFT010000142.1:0-8913 GCA_035544335.1 Pseudorhodoferax sp. | reverse complement strand
ACGGGCATGGCCAGGCGCTGGAAGACCTCGACGAACTCCGGCATCCTGCGCAGCGCGATCGTGTAGATGCGGTGGTCGACCAGGGGTTTGGACGGGTTCATGGCCTGGCTGCCTGTTGCGCGATGTGCTTGGCCGTCACGTAGGCGAAGGTCATGTTGGGGCCGTGCGTGATGCCGGCGCCCGGGTAGTTGCCGCCCATGAGGCTGGCGCGGTCGTTGCCCACGGCGTAGAGCCCGGGCACGGCCTGGCCGTCGCGCCGCAGCACCTCGCCGACCAGGCTGGTCGTGAGGCCGTCGAAGGTGCCGAGGTCGCCCATCACGAGCTTGATCGCATAGAACGGCCCGTGCGTGACCGGCGCCACGCAGGGGTTGGGGCGCTGGTCCGGGTCGGCGAGGTAGCGGTTGAACGCGTTGCCGCCACGGCCGAAGGCCGGGTCCTCGCCGCGCACGGCGTCGCGGTTGTAGTCGCGCACGGTCTGCTCCAGGCCGGCCGCGTCGATGCCGGCCGCGCGGGCCAGGTCGGCCAGGGTCCTGCCCTCGAACAGGTAGCCGTTGCGCAGGAAGCCGCCGATCGGCATCGGCGCGGGCTTGACATAGCCCAGCCCGTACTTGCCAAGCGCCTTGCGGTCGCAGACCAGCCACATGGCGGTCTCGGGCAGCTCAGCGCAGGCCTCGATCATGGCCGCGCCCACGTCGTGGTAGGAGTTCGACTCGTTGGTGAAACGCTTGCCGTTGCTGAGCACGCCGATCACGCCGGGCTTGTAGCGGTCCAGCAGGTGCGGGAACACGCCGGTCTCGCCGCCGCCGAAGTCCACATGGGTCACGGGCATCCAGGCGGCCGGGGAGCTGAAGCGGATGTCGACATGGCCGCCCGCGCGCTCGGCCAGGGCCACGCCGTCGCCGGTGTTGCCGGCCGGCGTGGGCGACAGGTGCTGGTGGCCGCGCCGCACATGCGGGTAGGCCTGGGCGATGCGCGCGGCATCGTGCGGAAAGCCGCCGCAGGCCAGCACCACGCCATGGCGCGCGGTCCAGCGGCGCTCGCCCTGGGGTGTGCGTGCGACGACGCCGTTCACGCGGCCCGCGCCGTCCGTCAGCAGCTGTGTGACGGGGCTGTCGGTCTCGATCGGGATGCCCAGCGCCAGCGCCGACTTGGCGAGCCGCGCGGCCAGCGCGTTGCCGCTGGTCACCTGCACGGCCCGGCGGTACAGCGCGAGCTCCTTGATGTGGTTCAGCAGGCGGCGCGCCACGTAGAAGGCCGAGCGCAGCGACTTCGTGGCGCGGAAGAAGTGCTTGAGGTCGGCGTTCGAGGAATTGAACATCATGCCGATGAAGGTGATGGAGCGCAGCGGCGGCTTGAGCCGGTCCATGTCCTTGCCCAGGCCGCGGATGTCGTAGGGCGCGGCCAGGATGGAGCGGCCCACGTCCACGCCGCCCGGCGCGGTCGGGTGGTAGTCCGGGTACAGCGTGGGCACGAACTGCATCTCGGTCTCGCGCTCCAGGAAGTCGACCATCTCCGGCCCTTGCGCGATGAAGGCCTGCGCCGCGGCCTGGTCGTAGAAGCGGCCCGACTCGGACGCGAGGAAACGCTGCACGGCCTCGGCCGAGTCAGCCGGGTTCTGCTTGCGCCCGTGGTGCGTGAGCGGGATCCACAGCACGCCGCCCGACAGGGCGGTCGTGCCACCGAACACGGGCTCCTTCTCCAGCACGACGACCTGCAAGCCGCGCTTGCGCGCCGTGATCGCGCAGGTCAGGCCCGCCGCGCCCGAGCCGACGACGACGAGGTCCACAGTGGCATCGGCCATCTTGCGCTTTCCTTACTCGGCCTTGATGCCGTACTGCGTGATGACGTCCTGCCACTGGGCCATCTCCTTGTGCATGACGGCGGAGAACTCGGACGGCGTGGAAGTCTTGGGCAGCGCGCCGCTGGTCTGCAGCCAGCTGCGGATGCCGTCGTCGGCCATGACCTTTTGCACCGCGGCATTGATCTTGGCGACGACGGGGTCGGGCGTGCCCGCGGGTGCGAGCAGGCCGAACCAGGCCTCGGACACGAAGCCGGGCACGGCCTGGTTGAGCGTGGGCGCGCCCGGCACGACCGGCGAGGGCTTGTCCGTCGCGACGCCCAGCAGCGTGAGGTTGCCCTGTTCGACCTGGCCCAGCATGGCAGCCGAGGGTGTGGTCATCAGGATCTGGACCTCGCCCGAACGCACGGCCATGGTGGCCGCAGCCTCGCCCTTGTACGGGATGTGGTCGACCGTGATGCGGGCGGCCTGGCCGAAGCGGGCGGTGGCCAGGTGGCCGAAGGACGCGGTGCCGGCCGAGGCGTAGCGCACGCCCTGCGTCTCCTTGCGCGCGAAATCCAGGAACTCCGTCAGGTTGCGCGCGGGCACGGACTTGTTGGCGACCAGGACCATGGGCACGCTCGTGACCAGGCCCACGGGCTTGAAGTCCTTGAGCGGCTCGTAGCCGGCCTTCTTGTTCAGCAGCGCTGCGATCAGCACGCCGTTGTTCGGGTACAGCAGCGTGTAGCCGTCCGGCTTGGCCCGCGCGACCGCCATGGCGGCCAGCGCGCCCGAGGCGCCGGGCTTGTTGTCGACCACGATCGGCTGGCCCAGCAGCCGTGACAGCGGCTCCTGGATCTTGCGCACCTGCCCGTCGCTGGTGCCGCCGGCGGGGTAGGGAACGACGATGGTGATGGGGCGAACCGGGAAGGGCTCCTGCGCGTAGGTCGTTCCGATGCAGATAGGCAGTGTCGCCAACAGCGCTCGTGCAAGAGCTTGCTTCATCGATGGTCTCCGTTTTCAATGGTAGAGCCATTAGTATATCCAACCAATGAAGATCGACAAGGCGCGCAGCCAGATCACGGTCGTGGCGTTCCGCTGGCAGAACTCCCGCCTGTCCGAGCGGGCGTGCGCGCAGGCCAAGCTCGGAGCGCGTGAGCGCCCCCCCTGGGGATTGAGGTCAACGCGATCGGTCCCGCGCCTGTCGGCAGGCTGATGGGAAGGCCACCACCTCTGCCAGGTCCTGCGGCGATACCCAACGCGCGATATCGGCAGCCAGCATGGCTACGCGGTTCTCCGGGGTGTCCAGGATGCTCGGCTGCACGCAGTTGGCGTGGATGCCCGCATCGCGCCGTTAGGAAGTCCCAGCTCTCGCCCGATGTTTCATGGACGGGCCCCATCTGGAACCCGCCCGCAAGATTGCACAGGACATCGACGCCGCCAAAAGCCTGGCGTCGGGCGTCGGGCGTCGGGCGTCGGGCGTCGGGCGTCGCAGGGCCAGTTGGGCACCCTCGGCCGCGAATCGCGTTGCAACCGCGCGCCCCAGGTTGCCGCAGGCCCCGGTGATCACGAGGTTGATGGCAATCAGCTCGTAGTCCTACCGGCCTTGGAAGGGCATGGTTCTTCTGCATCAATGGCTGGAGGAAGGTCTGCATAGCAAGCGGGCGTGGATGCTCACCGACTGTCTATTTATTAACATAATATACATCGTATGAAGTAATAGAAGCATTAAAAAAGAGGCCACGCCTCTCTGCAACACCGCTTCGCACCCTCAAACGACCTTCCGGGACTGGATACCTGAAAACCACTGATGCACGGGCCGCACTCTATGTCAAGTCTTTACGCGTGTCAACCGCACGATCTTTGCACAAATCGGCTTACTCAACGCGCAGCACCGGATTGCTGGGCGGCACGGGCTGCACCCAGCGACCCGGATCGACCAGCACGACTGCTGCCAGGCGACCGACTGCGGCGCCGCCGCGGCCCAGCACGGCGAACCTGATGATGTTGGTTCGGCCTGGGCCGGCCATGTGCCAGCCGGCACGGATCAACTCGCGCTGGACCTGCATCGCGTAGTCGTTGACCGACTGACCTGGCTCGCCTCGGTCCTCCGCGAACAGCTTGAAGATTAGTGGCGAGACCAGCGCCATGCCCTCGGGCACGAAATGCACCACGGCAGCGGTCTCGTTGTACTTGATGCTCCGCTCGACCAGCGACGTCTGCACCCAGCGCATGAAATGCAGTGCCAGGGCCGTCGGCTTAGCCGCCGTGTCCACGTCGCCGCGCACCGGCGGCAGGTTCGGCTTCAGCAGCACGGCCGATGGCCCGGCGTCGACCGGCGGTCGCGCGACGAACGGCTTTGCAGCAGGCTCGGCCTGGCCACCCGCACCTGGGCGTGGCGGCACCAGGAAGGCGGTGGTCGGCTGCAGCAGCAGGCTCGGCGCCGCCGCGGGGCTGGACTTCAACGCAGTGGGCTGTGGCGCAGCGGCCAGTGGTGCTGATGCAGCCGCGGCATGGCCCTTCGGTGCACTCGATACCGGTGCCGGAACGACCATGGTGCGCCGCGCCCGTGCCCGATCAGTGCCGTCCCGGTCTGTGCGCGCGAACGGCGGCGCCGACTCGGCCGGATCGAGCAGGTAGTCTTCGTCCAGTTCCTCAAAAATCCGCCGTCGAACCATTGAGGCATCCTCGGCCTGGTCCAGGCCCAGTGTCGAAGCCGGCCTGGCAGCTTGAACCGACTCGGGCGCCGGGACCGGCGCAACTGCGACAGCGTCAGGCCGCGGCTGGCCACTGGCGCCCGATGCGCCCAAAGTGGCCGACGCGCCCGCGCTCGGCTTTGGCTTGTTGAAGGACGGTGACTTGATCGCAGGCTTGCTGCGCCCCAGCGGCTTGCCCGATGCACCAGCAGCACCAGTTGCCGCAGCTTCCGGCTTCTTGACCTTCACTGCCGCAGCATCGCGCGCATCCACATCTGCCGCAGTGCCCTGCCGAGACATTGCCGCATCCTCGCCCTCTGGCTGCGCTCCCCGCAGTGCAGGACCGATGGCCTGCGCTGATGCAGCTGAAGCCCCTTGCTCTGCGTCTGCCGCAGCAGTAGCGCCCACCTCTGCCGCAGTCTCTGCCGACCCCCGCCTGACCTGCACTTCGATGCGCCCTTGCATCGCCCGCGGGTAGTGCTGCGGGTCTGCGAACACCTTGTCCAGCGGGAAGCGGAGCACGCTCAGGCTGTGCTCGTAGCCAGTGCCATTGCGGCCAGCTCCAGCTGCATTCGCTGCCGCAGCGTCACCAGCCTCCCCGTGGACCGTCACGTACCAGATGGCCTGCCCGGTGTGCGGATTCGGCATGAGACAGCCGTACTCCTGCCAGGTGTCGAACAGCCGATCATTCTTCGCCTCTCCGGGCACCGCCTCGTCCGGTGCCTGCGCCTTGATCCAGGCACGCGTTGCGTCCGCCAGGCGCTTGGCCACGAACCAGATCGAGCCGTCGAAGACCCATGCCGCAGCGCCAGAGCGGTTCAGCGGCAACTCGGTGCCCACGCGCAGCAGGTCGCGCATGCCCTGCATCAGCAAGTCCACCAGCGGCACGGCCGACGCGGTGGCGAAGCGCGCGCTGCTTCCACTTTGCAGCGCACGGCGCGTCGAGGCCTTGTCCGCCTCGCGCACGATCTTGGCAAGCAGGCTGTCCTTGTCCTCGCCCGACAGGTAGCAGTTCAGGGCCTCGAACGCGGCCGGTTGCCGGGCGATGAAGCTCAACGCCGTGGGCGATGCGATCTGGGGCAGCAGCAGCATGGCCATGCGCGAATGCGCGCGGTAATCGCGCTGCGACTTCGGCGTGAACTCGACCAGGTACTCGGCGCCGAGCCGCCCTGCTGCGGCACCCACCAGTGAGCCGGACATCGGTTGCCAGCGGATCGGATCGGTCATCTCCGTCGTGCGCCAGGACACCCGCAGGTCCGTCATCGGCTTGGCAATGTCGTGCAGCAAAGCGCAGTAGAAAACGACAAGCGTCCACTCGTCGCGCTGCGCATCGATCACCTCGATCGGCGCCGCCTCGGGCAGCAGCCGGCCGCCGCGCCAGGTCAGCGCGGCCAGCAGCATCTCGATGGTGTGGGCCAGCAGGCCACCGGCATGCGCATGGTGGTGCGCCTCCGACGCTGGGATCAACTGCACGAACTCGGCATAGCGGTGGATCGCACTGAGGCAGTCGCGCTGCCAGACCGGCTGCGCCAGGCGTGTGCGGCGGAAGATCTCGCGCATCGCCCTGTCGGCCTGCACCACCTGCAGCAGCTCGTCCGCCGTCAGCACGCGCAGCCAGCCCGGCTTGCTGCCCTGCAGCTGGACCGGTGCCGGCGCGTCCTGGACGCCCGCGATCTGCGGGGCGGGCGGCGCTATCGGTGCGGACGGCAGCAGCCGCGCAGCCAAGCGCGCCCAGCTGCTGCGCAAGCCCTGCCCCAGCTGCCTGAGTCCGGAAGCTGCTTCAGTGGTTGGGTTGGCCATCGTCGCGACGGTCGCGCGCGCGCTCGGTCGCGACGCCCATCAGCAGGTCGTGGACCAGCTGCTGATGGTCCGGATCGACCGTTGATCCGACCAGCACATGCAGACTCTCCTCGCCCTCGTGGTCATCGTCGAAGTGCGGCAAGCCATCCAGGAATGCCATCCATGGCTGCTCCAGAGGATTCCAGACCACCTTCCTGACCAGGAATGGGCCCCAATAGGCCTTGCACCGCATGAACACCAGCTGTAGCAGATCTTCAACGATCAGTGCCTTGCGCTCACGCAATGCTTCAGGTGTCAGCGCCCTGCCCGCATCGGCCGGCACCGCGTCAATGGCATGGCGCATCAGGACGTCACGGGCACAACGCGCAGGATCCTCCTCCAGGTGCAGGTGCTCCTCCAGACCATCGTAGCGGCCCAGCCAACCCAGCAGCACTGACGACCAGGCGGCCAGGCCGATCTGCTGCAGCAGCATCACGATGGCGTACGGCGCATGCGCATGGTCCAGTGCGTCGCGCCCAAAGCGCGGGTACTCCTTGCAAGGAGGCTGTGGTTCCATCTGGGCTCCCAATCGGGGACTCGGTCGTGTTGTCTTCACGCGCGCACTCTACCCACGACCTCACGGCGGGTCGTGCGCAATTCGTCGAAACGTGAACCGGCATTTTCGCTTGATGCAGCCGGCCCTTTCTGCTACGAGCCCGACAACTTCGAGGCGCGACGCGCACCGGGCACGGCACAGCGCGTCCCTGCACCAGATCCCGCACACGCCACAGCTGGCATTGCATGATCGACGCCAGACCGCGCCCCGGCGCGGCGGGCGGCGCCCGTCGTTGGCCCGTAGTGGCTTCCCCCTACCCGTAAGCCCTTTGCGCCGCCGACGAGTGTCGAGGAGGTGGCGCGCCCTTTGGGTTGGGCCATTAACCCCGTAGCAAGCCTTTGCCCGTCGGCCGCCCAGCCCCGGGGCGGCTGCTTTTGCCCTTCCAACCGTCGGCATGCCCGCGGTTAGCGGCAACTTGGACGGCTGTCAAGCGTTTACCGCTGCAAACGTCGCAGCGGGTTTCCCCTTGAGACAACGTCTTGTCCCGCGAACACTGCATGCACTGGCGGCGCTTCGGCGTCACTTCACCCGGTCAGTGCATGTACATGCAAATGTAACTGCCTCAGTACTCCGGGTCCTTTCTATTCGCTCGACAGGAGAACGCTGATGTCGCTTCGGTGCAGACATGGGATGACCGGCACGCACTTGGCCCTGGCCCTGCTGGCAGCGGCCACGGCGGGCCATGTCGCGGCCCAGAACGACGCCGCTCGGAACGAGCTGGTCCTGGGACGCTACACGACGGCGATGGCGCAGCCGCCGGCGGACCTGGCGCGCCCGCTCGATGTGGTCGTGGCACTGAGCTTTCCGCGCTCCACCGTGGTGACCGTTGGCGATGCCCTCGCCCATGCGTTGTTGCGCAGCGGCTACCGCATGACGCAGACCGAACTCGGAGCGCAGGCCGTCGCCTTCCTCGCCCTCCCCTTGCCGGAATCACAGCGCCAGGTCGGCCCGTACCGGCTGCAGGCCGTGCTGGACCTGCTGGTCGGCCCTGCCTGGCAATGGCACAGCGATCCTTACCGCCGAGCCGTCTGGTTCAGCCCAGCGGGCAGCGCCGCTTCCGTTCCGCAGGCGATGCAGGTGCCACAGGCCGAGCTTGCTGCAGCCCAGACCTTTCCGGTCGAGACACCGGCCTCGTCGTCCACCAGCAAGTGACACGAGATGCAAGACGACTCCATCGATCAAGACCGGCAACTGCGCCAGACGCGCGAAGCCGACCAGGCACCGCAGTCCGAGCAGCGGCGCCTCGAAGACGAACGCGAGCGGCTGCGGCTTGAGGAAGAAGAGCAAGAGCGTCAGAGCAGCCAATCCGGTGCCCCGCGAATGTCGCGCCGGCAGCCGCAGGAAAGCGCCGCAGCCAGCGGCACGGGATTGCATCGCCGCTTCGGCAGCAGCGCAGCAGCTCTTTCGGCACACGGCGCGGGCACCGATGCTGCGCCTGGCCGTGTCAAGGCTGGCAAGTCATCCCTCCCGCTGCTCGGATTGTTGGTGGTCTTCGCGGCAACTGGAGCTGGTTCCTGGCTCGCCTTCTCGGACCGCGGTATTGCCCTGCGCCACGAGTTCTCCGCGGCGCAGCCAATGCCCACGGCGGAGGGGACGCGCCCGGCCCTGGAGGCCGCAGAGACGCCTCTCGCAGGACCAGCGCTGCCCCAGGTGGCAGCAGAGGTGGCAACTGATCAGTCCCTGCTAACGCCTGCGCCCGCACCTGCTGCAGGCCCGGCACCCGCAGCTGCACCAGAGCCGGCACCGACTGCCACTGCACCAGCGGACGCCGCGATCACTGGCACCCCCGCCACCACCGCGAGCGGCACGCCCGGCGTGGAAGTGGATCAGCGCCTCCAGTCCATCGAGACCATGCTCTCCAGCATCCAGGCACAACTCGGCCGCGTCGAGTCCATCCGTGGCTTAGGAACCTAGCAAAAATAACTTGAACACTTTGCATTGCTGCCTATGATGCGGAGATGGACACCGCGCAGGCTATTGAAGAGAAGTTCCGAGCACTTGAAGGGCGGCTCGACGAAGCCACATTGCGTCTGTGGGTCGCCACC
>DATKFT010000141.1:0-2795 GCA_035544335.1 Pseudorhodoferax sp. | reverse complement strand
AACTCGAAGCTGTAGGACAGTGCGATGCTGCGCTGCGACAGGCCCAGCACGCGCAGCATGGCGCAGTCGTCCAGGTGCTTGGCCGCGAACGCGCGTGCGGCCAGCGCCACGGCCACGGCCGACAGCAATGCCGACAGCAGCGCCACGAGGCTCAGGAATTTCTCGGCGCGGTCCAGCGTCTGGCGCATCTCGGGCCGGCCGCTCTCGATGGATTCGAGCCGCAGGCCGCGCGCCTCGCGCGATTGGATCTGCGCATCGGCCCAGCGCGTGAAGCGCTGCACGGCCGGCTCGGCGCCGGCCACGGCAAAGCGGTAGGTGATGCGGCTGGCCGGCTGCACGAGGTGCGTGGCCGGCAGGTCGGCCGCGTTGACCATCACGCGCGGCGCGAAGCTCATGAAGCCGCCGCCACGGTCGGGCTCGATCACGATGATGCGCGCGATGCGAAAGCTGCTGTCGCCCAGCAGCAGCGCATCGCCCATCTGGAGGTCCAGCGCGGCCAGCAGCGGCGCGTCGACCCAGGCCTCGCCCGGCGCGGGGATGTCGCGCGTGTTGGCGCCCGCCTCGCCGGGCTGCTGCGCCACCTGCAGGCTGCCGCGCAGCGGGTAGCCCGCCGGCACGGCCTTGAGCGCCACCAGCCGGCTGGCACCGCCCTGCGCCTCGCTGGCGCGGCCCATGGTCGGAAAGCCCAGCGTGGAGACGGTCTGCAGGCCCAGCGCGCGGGCCTGGGCCTCGAACGCCGGCGGGGTCGGGTTGTCGCTGGCCACCACGGCATCGCCACCGATCAGCTGGCGCGCATCGCGCTGCAGCCCGCCCTGCAAACGGTCGGCGAAGAAGCCCACGGCCGTCAGCGCGGCCACGGCCAGCGTGACCGCGACCAGCAGCAGGCGCAGTTCGCCCGAGCGCAGGTCGCGCCACAGCGTGCGCCACCCCAGGGAAAGAAAGGATTGATTCACGGGCGGGCTCCGAAGCAGCGGCAATTATTCCTGCAAGCCCTGGCGCGGCGCGAATCCGCGCCAATGGCCTTGGGACGGCGGGCATACTGGCTGGCTCCGTCCCACTCCCCTTTCGCACCATGTGGCAAGCCGCGACCCGCTACCCCGACCCCGCCGTCGTCGTCCTCGATCCCCGTTTTGCCAAGATCCGCATCAGCTCGGCCGCGGTCGAGCGCATCGCCACCGGCATGCGCTGGGCCGAGGGGCCGGTCTGGTTCGGCGACGGGCGCTACCTGCTCTGGAGCGACGTGCCGAACGACCGCATCATGAAGTGGGAGGAAGCCACGGGTGCCGTCAGCGTGTTCCGCCAGCCCTCAGGCCATGCCAACGGCCACACACGCGACCGCCAGGGGCGCCTGGTCGGCTGCGAGCACCTGGGCCGGCGCGTGGTGCGCACCGAGTACGACGGCAGCATCACGCCGCTGGTCGAGCGCTTCGAGGGCGCGCGGCTCAATTCGCCCAACGATGTGGTCGTGAAGTCCGACGGCAGCGTCTGGTTCACGGACCCGCCCTTCGGCATCCTGGGCTGGTACGAGGGCCTGCCGGCCCGGCCCGAGCGGCCCGAGTGCGTCTACCGCTTCGACCCTGCCACGGGCCAGACGACCGTGGTGACCGATGCCGTGGCCCGGCCCAACGGCCTGGCCTTCTCGCCCGACGAGAAGCTGCTGTACGTGGTCGAGTCGGGCGCCGCGCCCAAGCGCCTCCGCGTGTTCGATGTGGCGGCCGACGGCGCCACGCTGGCCAAGGACCGCGTGTTCCACACCTGCGGTGCGGACGAGTCGCCCGACGGTTTCCGCTGCGACGTGGACGGCAACCTGTGGGCCGGCTGGGGCACGGGCGAAGGCCATGACGGCGTGCGCATCTTCGCGCCCGACGGCACGACCATCGGCCGCATCCATCTGCCCGAGCGCTGCGCCAACCTGTGCTTCGGCGGCCGCCACCGCAACCGGCTGTTCATGGCAGCCAGCCAGTCGGTCTATGCGCTGTACGTGAACACGCAGGGAGCGCCTGGGGGTTGATCAGAGTGCGCGCAATTCCTGCATGAGTGCCAGCAAGGGCAGGTGCTCGATGCCGCCTGCCATCGGAAAGTGCGCGTTCGCCCCGCTGACCACCAGGCGCCGCGCAGGCTGGATGTCGTCGCACGCCAGGTGGAAGCCCTTGCTGACCGATGGTGCACTGGAGCGCTTGATCTCCACCGCCCAGGCCCCGCGCCCGGGCAATTCAAGCACCAGATCGATCTCTGCTCCGACGGCTGTGCGGTAGTAGCTGGCTTCTGTGCCGGCTGGCACGCACGCCAGCAGGTTCTCGATGATCCAGCCCTCCCAGCTGCCGCCGGCAACCGGATGCGACAGCAAGGCATCAGCCGTCTCCAGGCCCAGCAGCGCATGCACGAGGCCGCTGTCGCGCACATAGACCTTGGGTGCCTTGACCAGACGTTTGCTGGACTGGCGCGCCCACGGCGGCAGGCGGCGCACGAGCAACAGGTCGCACAGCAGATCGAGGTAGCGCGCAATGGTCTGGCCGCTGACGCCCAGCGATGCTGCCAGCCGCGCGGCATTGAGCATCTGGGCCTGCTCGTAGGCCAGCATGGTCCAGAAGCGGCGCAGCGTCTGGGCCGGGATCCGCGGACCGAGCTGCGGAATGTCACGTTCCAGGTAGGTCGTGATGAACTGCTGGCGCCAGCGCAGACTGGCCGCGTCGCTGCGCGCAAGGTAGGACTGCGCAAAGCCGCCGCGCAGCCACAGGCCCCCCGGTGTCGCGGCTTCATCGACCGGCAGCTCGGTGACGACGAAGGGCGCCAGT
>DATKFT010000140.1:0-1851 GCA_035544335.1 Pseudorhodoferax sp. | reverse complement strand
CAGCACGGGCGTCACGCAGCAGTCGTTGCCCGCGAACACCTCCTGCCAGTGGGCCAGCGTCTGCGCGCCGATCAGTTCGGCCAGGTCCGCGCGCACGGCCGCGGCCTGCGCCGCGGAGGCCGGCAGATGCTGGGCGCGCAGGTCGGGCCGGCCCAGGGTGTCGCAAAAGCCCTCCCAGAACTTGCGTTCCAGCGCGCCCACGGCCAGGTGGCGGCCATCGCGCGTCTGGTACAGGCCATAGCAGGGCAGCGCACCCGAAAGCTTGTCGGCGCCGGCCGGCCGGGTGCTGCCATGCGCGTTCAGCGTGGCCATGGCCACGACGTTGTGCGCGAGGGCCGCGTCGGCCATGGCGATGTCCACATGCCGGCCACGGCCCGTGCGGCCCGCATCGAACAGCGCGGCCAGCAGGCCCATGGCCGAGGTCAGCGCGCCGCCCATGAGGTCGGCCACGGGCAGGTTGGACAGGGCCGGCTCGCCGCCCTGGCCGATCTGCTCGCTGACGCCGGCCAGCGCGCAGTAGTTGAGGTCGTGGCCGGGCGCGTCGCGCATCGGGCCGTTCTGGCCGTAGCCCGTGATGCTGCAGAACACCAACTTGGGGTTGATCTCGGCCAGCGTGGCATAGCCCACACCGAGGCGCTCCATCACGCCGGGGCGAAAGCCCTCGACCAGCACGTCGGCCGTGCGCACGAGCGTCTGGAGCGCCTGCACACCCTCGGGCTGCTTCAAGTCCAGCCGCAGCGCGCGCTTGTTGCGCTGCACCAGCGCACGCAGCGCGGGCGCTGCGTAGTCGCCCGCGCCGGTGTCCTCGATCTTGATGACGTCGGCACCCAGATCGGCCAGGTGCAGCGTGCAGACCGGGCCGGGCAGCAGCCGCGTGAGGTCGAGCACGCGCACGCCGGCCAGCGGCGCGCGGGAAGAGGCAGAGAGGGTGGAGATGGCGGTGTCGTTCGTCATGGCGGCGCAGTCTAGGCAGGGCTGCGCGTGCTGGCGATGGCCGATTGCATGCTTTGGATTGGCTTGAACGGTCAATGCACTGCCATGCCGGCGCGCAGCCCCGCGACCAGCAGCGTGGCGGCCGGCGACAGGCTGGCACCGCGCCGCGTGACGATGCCAAAGCCCTCGTGCCGCGCGCGGATCGCCACCGGCAGCTGCCGCGCGATGCCATGCGCCTCGCAGAACTGCATGGTGTCGCCGGCCATCAGCGCCACGGTCTGGCGGTCGTCCTGCAGCATCAGCATGGTGGCGAAGGTCGAACCCGTCACCGTGTGGTAACGCGGCAGCGCCAGGCCTTCCTCGCGGAACGCGCGCTCGAGCAGGCTGCGCAGCGGCATGTTGGCCGGATAGCAGATCCAGCGCGCATCGGCCAGCTCGGCGAGCGTCACGCGCTTGCGCCGCGCGAGCGGGTTGCGCGGGCCCACGGCCACGGCCACCTGCTCGTCCTGCAGCGGCACGTAGTCGAACTGTTCGGGCGCGGCCGCCACCGTGGTGCGGCACAGCGCGAGGTCGAGCCGGCCCTCGGTCAACTGGTGCAGCAGCTCGCTGCTGGTGTTCTCGCGCAGCTCGATCGACAGCGCGGGCTGCTGCGCGCGCAGCTGGCCCAGCGCGCCGACCAGCAGGTGCAGCGCGCCCGCGATGGCGCCCACCGCGAGCCGGCCGCCGCTGCCGCGCAGCACGCCGTCGATCTCCTCGTGCAGGTGCGAGAGGTCGGCGTGCATGAGGTGGGCGTAACGGATCACGCAGCGGCCCAGCTCATTGGGCAGCACGCCGCGCGAGGAGCGCACGAACAGCGCCATGCCGAAGGTCAGTTCGATCTCGCGCAGCGCCTTGGTCAGGCCGGGCTGGGTCAGGCCC
>DATKFT010000139.1:0-11809 GCA_035544335.1 Pseudorhodoferax sp. | reverse complement strand
GTGAAGCCCGTCCACAGCGCGAACACGGCCCAGCAGATGTGCTTGAACCACTTCTTGACCAGCTTCTCCAGCGACAGCGGCGCCGCATCGAGCTTCATGCGCGCACCGCGGTCGCCCTCGATGCGGCGCTCGATCCACAGGAAGATCTCGGTGTAGACGGTCTGCGGGCAGGAAAAGCCGCACCACAGCCGGCCCGCCACGGCCGTGAACAGGAACAGCGCCAGCGCCGAGATCACCAAGAGGCCCGCCAGGTAGATGAAGTCCTGCGGGTACAGCACGAGGCCGAAGATGTAGAAGCGCCGCGCCTCCAGGTCGAACAGCAGGGCCTGGCGCTCGCCCCAGGACAGCCAGGGCAGGCCGTAGAACAGCAGCTGCGTGAACCAGACCATGGCCCAGCGCCAGTTCTGGAAGAAGCCCGTGACGGTGCGCGGGTAGACCGTCTTCTGGGCCTCGAACAGAGGCACCAGCTCGGGCTCCGGCGCGGGCTGGATGGGGATGACCTTGCGCTCGGCGCTCATGGCTTGCTTTGGTTCTTTGCGCGCGAGCGTGGCTGCCCGAACGGCAGGCGGCGCAGACACGCGTTCTCCGGGGCACGCTCGCGGGCGTCGTCGGTGGCTGGCGAGCGCTGCGCTCGGGCGCAGGCCCCATTTGCGGTGGCGATGAGCGCCTCCATGGCGCACCGGTCGTTCAAGGGCATGCCGTCCGCAAGGCCGCGCCTGTGCCCGCGAGCGTGGGCCGGAGAACGCAGGCCCGCTGCCGCCGCCTGGGCGCCACCCCAGCCCCGGCCCAACAGCCCCATGAAACAGCAAGCCCTCATGACCGCATCACTTGTTGGACAGGCCCCAGACATAGGCCGCCAGCACGCGGATCTGCTCCGCGCTGAACTTGCCCTCCTGGGCCGGCATCTGGTTGGTCTTGCCGTTGTTGACCATCGCGACGATGGCCTCCTCGCCCCAGCCGTGCAGCCAGATGTCGTCGGTCAGGTTGGGCGCGCCCAGCAGCGGGTTGCCCTTGCCGTTGCTGCCGTGACAGGCCGCGCAGGCCGTGAACTTGGATTTGCCGAGAGCAGCGCGCACCGAGTCGTGCGGCCCATTCGACAGGCTCAGCACATAGTGGGCCACGTTGCGCACGTCGTCCGGCGTGCCCACGGCCGCGGCCATGGGCGGCATCGTGCCCGTGCGGCCCTGGGTGATGCTCTCGACGATGCGGTCGGGCTCGCCGCCCCACAGCCAGTCGCCGTCGGCCAGGTTGGGAAAGCCCTT
Organism: Pseudorhodoferax sp.; assembly: GCA_035544335.1. Taxonomy (GTDB): domain Bacteria; phylum Pseudomonadota; class Gammaproteobacteria; order Burkholderiales; family Burkholderiaceae_C; genus Pseudorhodoferax. The sequence goes on along the minus strand of DATKFT010000139.1, from coordinate 10,547 downwards.
GCTGCCGCGCGCGTCCGAACCATGGCACTGTGCGCAGTTGTTCATGAACAGCCGCTCGCCGATGGCCTTGGCCTGGGCGTCGCGCGCGATCTCGGGCACGGGCATCTCGGCGTACTTGGCGTACACGGGCGCCGTGGCCGCCTTGTGCTTTTCCACGTCGGCCTGGTGCTCGCCGACCGAGGTCCAGTTCAGCGTGCCGGGCTTGTCGCCCAGGCCGGGGTACAGCACGAGGTACAGCAGGCCGAACACCACCGTGATGACGAACAGCCAGACCCACCAGCGCGGCAGCGGGTTGTTCATCTCGCGCAGGTCGCCGTCCCAGACATGGCCCGTGGTGTTGTCGCCGGTCGGCGAGACGCGCGCCTTGCCGGCCCCCCACAGCAGCAGCACGCAGCCGACGATGCCGGCCAGGGTCACGGCAATGATCGCGATCGACCAGAAGCCGCTTGTGAAATCGCTCATGATGTTCTCTTGTGGTCGTGAGGTTCAGTCTTGTTCGAATGGCAGCTGCGCGGCCTCGTCGAACGCCGCCTTGTTGCGGCCCGACCAGGCCCAGGCCCAGATCGCGATGAAGGTGACGAACAAGGCCACGGTGGCCAGGGAGCGCAGGAAGTTGATGTCCATGGTCCAGTTCCTCACTTCACGGCCAGGCCCAGCGATTGCAGGTAGGCGATCGTGGCCTCCATCTCGGTCTTGCCCTTCACGTCCGCGGGCGCCTTGGTGATCTCCTCGTCCGTGTAGGGCACGCCCAGGCGGCGCAGCGCGCGCATGTTGGCGGCCAGCTGCTCGCCGTCGACGGTGGCCTTGTCCAGCCAGGCGTAGGCCGGCATGTTGGACTCGGGCACCACGTCACGCGGGTTCATGAGGTGGATGCGGTGCCACTCGTCGTTGTACTTGCCGCCCACGCGGTGCAGGTCGGGACCCGTGCGCTTGCTGCCCCACTGGAACGGGTGGTCGTAGACGAATTCGCCGGCCAGCGAGTGGTGGCCGTAGCGCAGCGTCTCGGCCTGCAGCGGGCGGATCATCTGCGAGTGGCAGTTGTAGCAGCCCTCGCGCAGGTAGACGTCGCGGCCGGCCAGCTGCAGTGCGGTGTAGGGTTTGACGCCTTCGATGGCGACCGTGGTGGTGCGCTGGAAGAACAGCGGCACGATTTCCACGAGACCGCCGACCACCAGCACCAGCAGGATCAGCACGATCATGAGGAAGTTGTTGGTCTCGATCTTCTCGTGGGTCGAGGGCTTGTCGAGGTTCTGCGACATGGTTGTTCTCGTGCGTGGGAATCAGTGGGCCGCTTCAATGGCCGGAGAAGGCTGCGGAATCACGACCGTGGCGGGCCGCGCGTTGAGCATGGTCATGACCATGTTCCAGGCCATCACGAGCATGCCGCCCAGGTACAGCAGGCCACCCAAGAGGCGCACTGCGTAGAACGGGTAGGTGGCCTTGACGGACTCGGCGAAGGTGTAGGTCAGCGTGCCGTCGGGGTTGACCGCGCGCCACATCAGGCCCTGCATCACGCCGGCGATCCACATCGCGGCGATGTACAGCACGATGCCGATCGTGGCACTCCAGAAGTGCAGCTCGATGGCCTTCACGCTGTACATCTGCTTGCGGCCGAACAGGCGCGGGATCAGGTAGTACAGCGAGCCCATCGTGATGAGACCGACCCAGCCCAGCGCGCCCGAGTGCACGTGGCCCACGGTCCAGTCGGTGTAGTGCGACAGCGCGTTGACGGTCTTGATCGACATCATCGGGCCCTCGAAGGTGCTCATGCCGTAGAACGACAGGGCCACGATCAGAAAGCGCAGGATGGGGTCGTCGCGCAGCTTGTGCCAGGCGCCCGACAGCGTCATGACGCCGTTGATCATGCCGCCCCAGGACGGTGCGAGCAGGATCAGCGAGAACACCATGCCCACAGACTGCGTCCAGTCCGGCAGCGCCGTGTAGTGCAGGTGGTGCGGGCCGGCCCACATGTAGGTGAAGATCAGCGCCCAGAAGTGCACGATGGACAGCCGGTAGCTGTAGACCGGGCGCTCGGCCTGCTTGGGGATGAAGTAATACATCATCCCGAGGAAGCCCGCCGTGAGGAAGAAGCCCACGGCGTTGTGGCCGTACCACCACTGCACCATGGCGTCCTGCACGCCCGCGTAGGCCGAGTAGCTCTTCCAGAAGCTCGCGGGCATGGCCGCGCTGTTGACGATGTGCAGCAGCGCCACGGCCAGGATGAAGGCGCCGTAGAACCAGTTGGCCACGTAGATGTGGCGCACCTTGCGCGTGCCGATGGTGCCGAAGAACACGATGGCGAACGACACCCAGACCAGCGCGATCAGGATGTCGATGGGCCACTCGAGCTCGGCGTACTCCTTGCCCGAGGTATAGCCCAGCGGCAAGGTGATGGCGGCGGCCACGATCACGAGTTGCCAGCCCCAGAACGTGAAGCCGGCCAGCCAGCCGCCGAACAGGCGCACCTGGCAGGTGCGCTGCACCACGTAATAGGCCGTGCCGAACAGCGCACAGCCGCCGAACGCGAAGATCACCGCGTTCGTGTGCAGCGGCCGCAGGCGGCCATAGCTGAGCCACGGAATGCCCAGGTTCAACTCCGGCCAGGTCAGCTGGGCGGCGATGATCACCCCCACCAGCATGCCCACCACCCCCCATACCACGGCCATCACGGAAAACTGACGCACGACGGCGTCGTTGTAGACCGCTGCCTGGCTGTTCGACTGAGTCATCCTCGCCTCTCTTCTACGCTCCAATACGACTGGCAGCAGTGTGGGTCCGGGCCGGCAGAGCCGCTTTGATGCATGTCAAGTGGCGTGCAGGTGTGGCACAACACGTGCGCTGCGCCACCTAAACTGCGGACCCGATCCGAGAACCGACGGCATGCCCACAACCAACACCGACCCGCCGCGCTACCTCAGCGTGGGCGAGGTCGCACTGCGCAGCGGCGTGGCGGTGTCCACGCTGCACTTCTACGAGTCCAAGGGGCTCATCAGCAGCATCCGCACCGAAGGCAACCAGCGCCGGTTCACACCCGGCGTGCTGCGCTACATCGCCATCGTCAAGGTCGCGCAGCGCGCGGGCATCCCGCTGGACGAAGTGCGCCAGGCCCTGGGCGAGTACCGGCCCGATGTGCGCGTGACCGCCGCGCAATGGCGCGCCGTCGCTTCACGCTGGCGCCGCGCCATGGACGAGCGCATCCTGCGGCTGCAGCGCCTGCGCGACGAACTGGATGGCTGCATCGGCTGCGGCTGCCTCTCGCTCAAGGACTGCCCGCTGCGCAACCCGGCCGACGCCTTGGCCGAGCAGGGGCCGGGGCCGCGCATCCTGGAACGCCCCCTGCGTTGAGCCTCGGCTGAGTCCCCCGCGCCGAGGCCCGCGCTGCGGCAGCGGCGCCACATGGAATAACCCTGCCGCTTGACCTCAAGTTAAGTTGAGGTCTTACAAACGCGTCCGACCGCCAGGTGCCGGGCACGGTGCCCCGCCTGCAGCGGCAGGGAGAACCCAAGATGCAAGAACCCTCTCCGGACGCCGTGCGCGCCCGGACACCGGCCGCGTGGAAAACGCTGGCCGCCGTCGCGGTCGCCGCGGCGCTCGTGGCCGCCGCGCTGGCCGCCTGGCGCGCCAGCCGCCCTGCTCCGCCCGGCTGGTCCGGCGGCGCACCGGTCGACGTGGCCACCACCCTGCTGCGCGCCGAGGCCGCACCCGTCACATTGCAGGCGCTGGGCGAACTGCGCGCCGTGCGCCAGGTCATGCTGCCGGCCGAGGTCGCGGGCCGCGTGGCCGCGATCCGCTTCGAGGCTGGCCGCACGGCGCAGGCCGGCCAGCTGCTCGTGCAGCTCGACGACGCGACCGAGCAGGCCGATCTCGCCGCGGCCCAGGCCCAGGCGGCCTTCGCGCGCCAGCAGCTCACGCGGGCCGGCGCACTGGCGGCCACGGGCGCGCTCGCGCAGGAACTGCTGCAACAGCGCCAGGCCGAACACGACCAGCGCGCCGCCCAGGTCCAGCAGCTGCAGGCGCGGATCCGGCAAAAGCGCATCGAGGCGCCGTTCGCGGGCGAACTGGGACTGCGCCGCATCGACCTGGGCCAGTACCTGCAGGCCGGCGACGCGACCGTGAGCCTGACCGACCTGTCCAGCCTGCAGGTGAACTTCGACCTGCCGCAGCAGGAGCTGGGCCGCGTGCGCATCGGCCAGCACGTGCTGCTGCACAGCGGCACGCCGGGCGCTGCCCCCGTGCGCGCCCGCGTCAGCGCGATCGAGCCCCAGGTCGGCCGCGACACGCGCAGCGCGACCGTGCAAGCCACCGTGCCCCAGGCGTCCCACGCGCCGAACGTGCGGCACGGCCTGCGCCCCGGCATGTACGTCACGGTGGCGCTGGAACTGCCGCCCGAGGCCGGCGCGCTGCTGCTGCCGGCGACGGCTGTCATGACCTCGTCCTCGGGCGACCAGGCGCTGCGCGTGCGCGCGCTGTCGGCCGAGGGCATCGGCCAGGCCGAGTTCGTGCCCGTCACGCTGGGCCGGCGCATCGGCGAGCGCGTGGTCGTGACGCAGGGCTTGGCGGCCGGCGACGTGGTCGTGACCGAAGGCCAGCTGCGCGTGCACCCCGGCAGCGCGCTGCGCGTGGCGGCCGCCCCGGCGGCCAACGACGGGGGGCAGCCATGAGCGCCGCCCGGCCGTCCGAAGGCGCTCGCGCCGAAGCCGCAGGCGAAGGTACCCCGGTGAGCACCGCCGGGCCGCCCCCAGGTGCTCAGCACCGCAGCGCGCAGCGCGAAGCTTCATCCACGGGGTTCACCGACCTGTTCATCCGCCGGCCCATCCTGTCCGTCACGCTCTCGGCCCTGATCCTGCTGAGCGGCCTGGCCGCACTGTTCGCGCTGCCGATCCGCCAGTACCCGCAGATGGAGAGCGCGACCATCGTCGTGGCCACCAGCTACCCGGGCGCCTCGCAGGATGTCATGCAGGGCTTTGTCACGACGCCGCTGGCCCAGGCCATCGCGAGCGCCAACGGCATCGAGTACCTGTCGTCCACCTCCACGCCGGGACGCAGCGAGATCAAGGCCAAGCTGGTGCTCAACGCCAACGCCGACCGCGCGATGACCGAGGTGCTGGCCAAGGTGCAGCAGGTCAAGTACCGGTTGCCCCAGGGCGCCTTCGACCCCGAGATCCGCAAGATCACGGACGGCGTGTCGGCCGTGCAGTACCTGGACTTCTCGAGCCAGCAGCAAAGCATCCCCGAGATCACGGACTTCATCGCGCGCGTGGTGCAGCCCATGGTCACCGCGGTGCCGGGCGTGGCCTCGGCCGAGGTCCTGGGCGGCCAGACCTATGCCATGCGGCTGTGGGTGGACCCGCTGCGGCTGGCCGCGCACGGTCTCACGGCCGCCGAGCTCGCCGCGGCCCTGCGCGCCAACAACGTGCAGGCCGCACCGGGTGCGCTGCGCGGCGACTCCACGCTGGTGCCGATCACGGCCGCGACCGACCTGCGCAGCGTGCAGGACTTCCGCGACATGGTGCTCAGGCGCGGCGTGGCCGGCGTGGTGCGCCTGGCCGACGTGGCCACCGTGGAGCTGGGCGGGCAGAACGACGACAGCAGCTTCCTGGGCGACGGCAAGCGCTCGGTCTCGCTGGGCATCGCGCCCACGCCCGACGGCAACCCGCTTCAGATCGTGCGCGGTGTGAACGCGCTGCTGCCCGAACTGCAGCGCGCCGCGCCGCCCGGGCTCACGGTCGGCAACGTGTTCGACACGGCGCGCTTCGTCAACGCCTCGATCGACGAGGTCCTCAAGACGCTGCTGGAGGCCGTGCTCATCGTGGTCGTCGTGATCTTCCTGTTCCTGGGCTCGCTGCGCGCGGTCGTCATCCCCGTGGTCACGATCCCGCTGTCGCTGATCGGCACGGCCGGACTCATGCTGGCCTTCGGCTTCTCGCTGAACCTGCTCACGCTGCTGGCCATGGTGCTGGCGATCGGCCTGGTCGTGGACGACGCCATCGTCGTCGTCGAGAACATCCACCGCCACATCGAGGACGGGCTGTCGCCGGCCCGCGCGGCGCTGGTCGGCGCGCGCGAGATCGTCTGGCCCGTGGTCGGCATGACGGTCACGCTGGCCGCCGTGTACGCGCCCATCGGACTCATGGACGGGCTGACGGGCGCGCTGTTCAAGGAGTTCGCGTTCACGCTGGCCTGCGCGGTCATCGTGTCGGGCGTGGTGGCGCTCACGCTGTCACCCATGATGAGCAGCTTCCTGCTGCGCCGCCAGCTGTCCGAAGGCCGGCTCGCGCACCGCATCGAAGAGGCCATGCAGGCGCTGGCGGCGCGCTACGGGCGCCTGCTGGGCCATGCGCTGCATGCGCACGCGGCCGTGCTGCTGGCCTGCGTGCTCGTGTGCGGCGGCATCGTGGTGATGTTCCTGGGCGTGCAGCGCGAACTCGCGCCGGCCGAGGACCAGGGCTATGTGTTCGTCGCGGCGCGCGCGCCGCAGTACGCCAGCAAGGACTACACCGAGCGCGCCGCCCATGCGGTCGAGGCCCTGTTCCGCCAGCTGCCGGACTACCAGAACAGCTTCTTCACGAGTGGCACGAACGGCCAGAACAACGGCTTCGGCGGCGTGGTGCTCAAGCCCTGGGGCCAGCGCGCGATGGCGTCCAGCCAGGTCGAGGCCCAGCTCAACGCGCAGGCCGGCAGCGTGACGTCGGCGGCCGTCACGGCCTTCCAGGCCGCGCCGCTGCCGGCCGGCAGCGACGGCCTGCCCGTGCAGATGGTGCTGCGCGCGCCGGTCGCGTTCGCCGAGCTGCACCAGGCCCTCGAAACGGTCAAGGACGCGGCCCGCAGCAGCGGCCTGTTCGCCTACGTGGACAGCGATCTGGCCTTCGACAGCGCGCAGGCGCGCCTGACGGTGGACGCGGCCAAGGCCGGCGAGATGGGCGTGCGCATGGGCGACATCGCCGACACGCTGGCCGTGCTGGTCGGCGAGAACGTGATCAACCGCTTCAACTGGTTCGACCGCTCCTACGACGTGATCGCCCAGGTGCCGCGCGATCAGCGCCGTGCGCCCGGCGACCTCAGGGGCTACTACGTGCGTGCGGCGTCCGGCCAGCTCGTGCCGCTGGCCACGCTGGTGGACGTGCAGGTGGGGCCCCAGGCCAACCGGCTCGCGCAGTTCAACCAGATGAACGCGGTCACCCTGTCGGCCGTGCCCATGCCCGGCGTGACCATGGGCCAGGCCGTGGACTTCCTGCGCAGCCAGCCGCTGCCTGCGGGTGCACAGATCGACTGGCTGTCCGACAGCCGGCAGTTCGTCCAGGAGGGCAACCGGCTGCTGCTGTCCTTCGGCTTCGCGCTCGTGGTCATCTTCCTGGTGCTGGCCGCGCAGTACGAGAGCCTGCGCGACGCGCTGGTCATCCTCGTCACGGTGCCGCTGGCCATCTGCGGCGCACTGCTGCCGCTGTGGCTGGGCTACGCGAGCATGAACATCTACACGCAGATCGGTCTCGTGACCCTGATCGGGCTGATCTCCAAGCACGGCATCTTGATGGTCTCGTTCGCCAACGACATCCAGCGCCAGGAGGGCCTCGCGCCGCTGGCAGCCATGCACAAGGCGGCCGTGATCCGCATGCGGCCCGTGCTCATGACCACGGCCGCGATGGTGGCCGGCCTGCTGCCGCTGCTGGTGGCCAGCGGCGCCGGTGCGGCCAGCCGCTTTGCGATCGGCATCGTCGTGGTGGCCGGCATGCTGGTCGGCACGCTGTTCACCTTGTTCGTGCTGCCCACGCTCTACGGCCTGCTGGCACGCGACCATGGTGCGCACGCGGCCTCGCCGCGCGCGCGCGAGCTGGCGCAGACACCGGTGGAGGTGCAACATGTCTGAGCGCAACTTTCTGCGCCCCGCAGGGCTGGCTCTCGCGTCAACCCTCGCTCTGCTGGCCGCCGGCTGCTCCTTCGTGCCGGCCTACGAACGCCCCGCCACGCCGCTGCCCGCGCACTGGGGGGCGGGCGGCCAGGCCGGCACCACGGCGCTGTCCACCGGAGCGCCCACCACGCCCGCCACGCCAACCTGGCAGGACTTCGTGAGCGACCCGCAGCTGCGCACGCTGGTCGAGCGCGCGCTGGCGCACAACCGCAGCCTGCGCCAGACGCTGCTCGACGTGCAGGCCGCGCGCGCGCTGTACCGCGTACAGCGGGCCGACCAGCTGCCCGGCGTGCAGGCCGAGGCTGCGGGCCTGCGCCAGCGCCAGAGCGAGGACCTGCGCACACCGGGCACGCCCGCCGTGCAGAGCAGCCTGCAGGCCGGCGTGGGCCTGGCCGCGTTCGAGCTGGACCTGTTCGGCCGCGTGCGCGCACTGTCGGACGCCGCGCTGCAGGAGGTCCTGGCCACCGAGGAGGCCGCGCACAGCGCGCGCGTGAGCCTCGTGGCCGAAGTCATCGGGGCCGCGCTCGCCCGGCAGGGCGCGCAGCAGCGCGAACGCCTGGCCCTGCAGACGCTGCAGGCGCGCGCGCACGCGCTGGACCTCGTGCTGCAGCGGCAGGCGGCGGGCGCGGCGACCGCGCTCGACGTGCACGAGGCCCAGGGCCTCGTGCACCAGGTGGCGGCGCAGCGCGAGCGCATCGCACGCGCGCAGCGCCAGGCCGGCCACGCACTCGCGCTGCTCGTGGGCGATCCGGGCGCCGTACTGCCTGACACCGGCGATGGCAGCCTGCTGCTGCAGGAACTCTCGCCCGGCCTGCCCTCGGAGCTGCTCGTGCGGCGGCCCGACATCCGTGCGGCCGAGCACCGCCTGCTGGCGCGCAACGCCCACATCGGCGCGGCGCGCGCGGCCTTCTTCCCGCGCATCGCGCTGACCGGCCTGTTCGGCAGCGCCAGCGCGGACCTGTCCGGCCTGTTCGCCGCCGGGCAGCACAGCTGGTCGTTCGCGCCGCAGCTCACGCTGCCGCTGTTCGACGGCGGCCGCAACGCCGCGAACCTGGACCTCGCGTTGCTGCGCAAGGACCAGGCCGTGGCGGCCTACGAGCTGAGCATCCAGACGGCCTTCCGCGAGGTGGCCGACGCGCTGGCAGCCACCGAGACGCTGCAGCGCGAGGAAGCCGCGCAGCGTGCGCTGGCCGAGACCAGCCGCGAAGCCCTGCGCCTGTCCGAGGCGCGCTGGCAGGCCGGCGCCGACGACCACCTGCGCTACCTGGACGCCCAGCGCAGCGCGCTCGCGGCGCAAATGGACTGGATCGCCGTGCGCACCGAACGTCAGATCGCACTGGCCACGCTGTTCCGCAGGCTGGGCGGCGGTTGGCAGGCGGCGCCGTCCTCTTGAAGCGCTTGAACCCCACCCCTCCCCTTGACCCTCTCGACTCTGTCGACCCACCACCCCGAAAGGAAAACCCATGGAACACCAACTGCCCTCCCTGCCCTACGCCATCGACGCGCTGGCGCCGTACTGCTCCCAGGAAACGCTGGAGGTGCACCACGGCAAGCACCACAAGGCCTACGTCGTGAACCTGAACAAGCTGCAACAGGGCACGGAGTTCGAGAGCATGACGCTCGAGGAGATCGTCCAGAAGTCCAGCGGCGCCCTCTACAACAACGCGGCCCAGATCTGGAACCACAGCTTCTTCTGGCGCTGCATGCAGCCGGCCGGCGGCGGTGAGCCCAGCGGCAAGCTGGCAGACGCCATCCACGCCAGATGGGGCAGCTACGCCGCGTTCCGGCAAGCCTTCGTGCAATCCGCCGTGGGCAACTTCGGTTCGGGCTGGACCTGGCTCGTGAAGAAGGCCGACGGTTCGGTGGACATCGTCAACACGGGCGCGGCCGGCACGCCGCTGACCACGGCCGACCAGGCGCTGCTGACCGTGGACGTCTGGGAGCACGCCTACTACATCGACTACCGCAACCTGCGTCCCCAATTCGTCGAGACCTTCCTCGACAAGCTCGTGAACTGGGAGTTCGCGCAGGCCAACTTCGGTTAGGGCCTGTTCACACGACAGGCCCTAGTCGCGCAGGATGCGCTCGCCCTCGGCCTCGATGTCCTCGAACTGGCCGCGGTGGATGGCCCACCAGAGTCCGCCCAGGATGCAGAAGACCAGGACCACGGACAGCGGGATCAGCAGGAACAGGATGTCCATCAGGGGCTTTCGGCGGCGGGGCGCGCCAGGCGCACGGGCGCAGGCGGCTCCTGCGCGTCCGGCAGGGCCGTGGACAGGCGCAGCGCGTTGAGCACCACGAGCACGGAGCTGGCCGCCATGCCCAGGCCCGCGAGCCAGGCCGGCATCCAGCCCGCGATCGCGAGCGGCACGCTGACCGCGTTGTACAGCGCGGCCCAGGCCAGGTTCTGGCGCACCACGGCCATGGTCCGGCGCGCGAGCGCGAGCGTGTCGGCCACGGCCATGAGCCGGCCGCCGGGCACGACGAAATCGGCCTGGGCCTGGGCCAGCGGCACGGACTGGCCGAACGCGAAGGACACGTCGGCGCCGGCCAGCACCGGGCCGTCGTTGAGCCCGTCGCCCACCATGGCGCTGTGCCGGCCCTGCTGCTGCAGCGCGCGCAGGGCGAGAAGCTTGTCCTG
>DATKFT010000138.1:0-5725 GCA_035544335.1 Pseudorhodoferax sp. | reverse complement strand
GGCCCGACCACCTTGCTGGCCATGCTCAATGCCTTGCAGATGGGGTTTCGCACGCTGGCGCTGGAAAAACGCAGCAGCGAGGTCTGGCAGGTGCTGGGCGCGGTCAAGAGCGAATTCCTCAAGTTCGGCGGCGTGCTGGCCGACGTCAAGCGCCAGACCCAGACCGTGCTCAACACGCTGGACAAGGCGCAGACCCGCAGCAATGTGCTGAGCCGCAGGCTGCGCGATGTCGAGGTCCTGCCCGAACCGCAGGCCCGTGCGCTGCTGCCCGAGCAGGACGAGGACGGATCGGAGGAGCGCGATGACCGGCCGTGAGCTGCTGCGCCTGATCGGCGCGCAGGTGTGCCTGCACGCCACGATGGCCGGCATGCGGCTGGCCACGCCGCTGCTGGCACTGCAGCAGGGCTACAGCCCGGCGGCGGTGGGCGTGCTGATCGCCTTGTTCGCACTCACGCAGGTGTTTCTCGCGCTGCCGGCCGGGCGCTTCGCCGACCGCCACGGCCTCAAGCGGCCCATGCTGCTGGCGGTGGTGGCAGCGTCCTCAGGCAGTGCGCTGGTGCTGGTCTGGCCCAGCTTCACGGCCATGTGCATCGCCGCGCTGATGACGGGTGGCGCCACGGGCGCGACCGTCATCGCGCTGCAGCGCCATGTGGGCCGCGCCGCGGCCGACCATGGCCAGCTGCGGCGCGTGTTCAGCTGGCTGGCCATCGCGCCGGCCGTGGCCAACTTTCTGGGCCCCTTCATGGCCGGGCTGCTGATCGACCACGCGGGGCGCACACCGGCGGACCTGCTGGCCTTTCGCGTGTGCTTCGGCGCGCTGGCCTTGTTGCCGCTGGCCTGCTGGGCTCTGGTGCGGCGTGCGCGCGAGCTGCCGGCCAGCCCGCCGCCCGTGGGGGCCGCACCCACGCGGGCCTGGGACCTGCTGCGCGAGCCGCTGTTCCGGCGCCTGTTGTTCGTGAACTGGCTGCAATCCTCGAGTTGGGACGTGCATGCCTTCGTGCTGCCGGTGCTCGGCCACGAGCGCGGCCTGAGTGCGGCCGTGATCGGTTCGCTGCTGGGCGCCTTCGCGATTGCCGCGGCCCTGATCCGCCTGCTGTTGCCCGTGATCGCGGCGCGCACGACCGAGCGCAAGGTGATCTTCACCTCCACGCTGGTCACGATCGCGGTGTTCGCGGTCTATCCGCTGCTGTACTCGCCCTGGCTCATGGGGGCCTGCTCGGTGGTGCTGGGCCTGGCGCTCGGGGCGGTCCAGCCCATGGTCATGAGCCTGCTGCACCAGATCACGCCGGCCAACCGTCATGGCGAGGCGCTGGGCCTGCGCCTCATGACCATCAACGCGTCCAGCGTGGCCATGCCCATGCTGTTCGGCTCGGTGGGCGCGCTGATCGGCATCGGCGGCGTGTTCTGGATCGTCTGCGGTGTCTTGGCGCTGGGTGCCCGCACCGTGCGCGGCCTGCGGCTGGACTGAAGGCCAGGCCCGCGCGGCACGGCGCGGGCAGACTGGCCGGGGTCAGCGTGCGTAGAAGGCCTGGATCGCGGCCCAGGCGTCTTCGGGCTGGTCCACGTAGCTGAACAGCTTCAGGTCGTCGGGTGAGATCGCGCCTTCTTCGATCAGCACATCGAAGTTGAGCAGCCGCTTCCAGTAGTCGGTTCCGAACAGCACGATGGGCACGGGCTTGGCCTTGCCGGTCTGCACCAGCGTCAGCACCTCGAACAGTTCGTCCAGCGTGCCGAAGCCCCCCGGGAACGCCACCAAGGCCTTGGCGCGCATCATGAAGTGCATCTTGCGCAGCGCGAAGTAGTGGAACTTGAAGGACAGGCCGGGCGTGATGTAGCGGTTGCCGCTTTGCTCGTGCGGCAGCGCGATGTTCAGGCCCACGTTGGCGGCGCCGGCTTCGTGCGCGCCGCGGTTGGCCGCCTCCATGATGCCGGGGCCGCCGCCCGTGCAGATGACCAGGCGCTGGTCCGGGCTGCGGTCCGCGCTGTCGCGCGCGACCATGGCCGCGAAGCGGCGCGCCTTGTCGTAGTACTGCGCGTTGCGCACGCGGCGTTCGGCCAGGCGCAGGGCCTTGTCGTCGCCGCTGCTGCGTGCGGCGGCCAGCTCCAGCTCGGCCTGCTCGGGCGCCGGAAAGCGCGCGCTGCCGAACACCACGATGGTGTTCTGCACGCCCTGGGCCTGCTGCTCCAGGTCGGGTTTGAGCATTTCCAGCTGGAAGCGGATGCCCCGCGTTTCGCGGCGCAGCAGGAACTCGGGGTCGGCGAAGGCGAGGCGGTAGGCGTCGGCTTGCAGGGGCTGTCCCTGGTCCGCATAGGCCTGCAGCTGCGCCCAGGCGTCGGCCACGTTCACGTTGAGTTGGTCGAGGGCGTCGGTGTTTTCCATGTGGTCGCAGATTGTGCAGTCAAAAGTGCGAGGGTCCGGGGGTTTTCCCCGCTGGTGCCGGCCGGCGCCATCGTCCTACGCGGGCTTCGGTGGAGGCCGACAGGCGGTGCGCGGGGTGCGCAGCATGATGACAACAGGCCCGAGCGGTGCTGCCGCCGGCCTTTCGTTCACTTGTCAGGAAAGGACACCGATCATGAACAAGAACCAAGTTTCTGGCCGCATCGAAGAAGCCAAGGGCGCCGTCAAGGAAGCTGCCGGCAAGGTGATGGGCAACGCGAGCCTGCAAGCCGAAGGCAATGTGCAAAAGAACATGGGCAAGGCCGAGAAGAATCTGGGCGATGCCCGCGAGCACGCCAAGGACAAGGCCAAGGGCGCCATCGACAAGCTGTGAGGGACCTTGCCATGAACACCAAGCAACGCAGCTTGCGCACGACCGGCCTCCTGGTCGGCGCGGCATTGGCGCTGGGACTTGTGGCCTGCGGCGAACGTGTGGACACCGCCGGCTCGCAGCCGGGCAATCCCACGGTGGGGCAGCGCGTGGACTCGGCGGTCGAACGCACAGGGCAGGCGGTGGACCACATGCGCGAGGAAGCCGGCCGCGTGGCGCAGAAGGTAGAGCACAAGATCGACGACGCCACGATCACGGCCTCCGTCAGCGCCAGCCTGGCCAAGGACCCCGACCTGTCGGCCATGAAGATCGACGTCGACACCCAATCGGGCGTCGTCACCTTGAGCGGGCCGGCCCCCACGGCGGCAGCCAAGGAGCGTGCGACCACGCTGGCCCATGCCGTCACGGGCGTGGCCGGCGTCAACAACCACCTGCAGGTGCCGGCCGGCTGAGCCCTGCACGCACCGCATTGTCCGCATCGGGCCGCCCCCTGGGGCGGCCTTTCTCATGGTGGCGACGCGTATGGTGGCGCGCCCCTGCAGCCTGTGCTCAGCCGCCAGCTGCACCGGGCGAGGCTTGCGGCTCGGGGTTCTGCGCGATGGGTGCCGCTGCCTGTGCGATCACGTCATGCACGAAGCGCAGCTTGCGCAGGGCCTGCTCGCTCAGCGCGAAGGGATAGGCGTCGTCCTGGCCCAGGCTGCGGTTCAGGCTGTTGAGCAGCAGGGTGACGGGGACCCACTGTGCGATCGCTTCGTCGAAGCTGCCCTGGCCGCCGTCAAAGGGGTCGGCCGGCTTGCTCGGGCGCGCGCCTTCGGCACTGGGCAGCACGATGCGCGTGCGGTAGGACGCCGCGGTTTCCAGCAGGTCGACCATGTGCAGGTAGTGCGCCCAGGTCTCGGCCCAGTCTTCCCAGGGGTGGGCTGCTGCATAGGCACTCACGAAGTTCGGGCGCCAGTCGGGCTTGTGGTCGCCTGCGGCGTAGTGGGCTTGCAGGGCTTGCATGTAATCCATGCGCTCGTCGCCGAACAGCGCGCGGAAGTCGGCCAGACGGTCCGCGTGGTCGCGCACGAGGTGGTCCCAGTAGTAGTGGCCGGATTCGTGGCGCAGATGTCCCAGCAGCGTGCGGTAGGGCTCGAACAGCTGCACGCGGCGCCGTGCACGCTCGTCGTCATCGGCCTCGGCCACGTTCAGCGTGATCACGCCGCCGGCATGGCCGGTCATGATGGGCGCCTGGCCCGGCAGGTCCGCCATGAACTGGTAGACCGGCCCCTCGCGCGCACGCGGGTCGGCCAGCCCCAGGCGCAGCAGGGTGTAGAGCAGGCGGCGCTTGGCGGTCTCGACGCGGATCCAGCGCGGCACGTTCTCGGGCACGGAGAGGTCGGGCAGCAACCGGGTCTGGCGGCACGACATGCACAGGGGGTTGGCATCGTCGGCGGCCACCGTGAAGTTGCAGGCCTGGTAGCGCGTCTGGTTCTGGCACAGCCGGTACTGCGGCGCCGCGGCCGTGCCGGCGTCGCCACGGGCCTGCCACAGGGGTTCGGGCGGCGGTGCGCCGTCTGGCGGCGCGGGCATGTCCGGCTGCAACGGAACGGGCTCGATCGCGGTGACGGCCATGCGCTCGGGCACGAAGGCCAGCGCACTGCCGCACTGCAGGCACTGCACGTTCTCGAAGAACACGGGGTGGCCGCACTGGTCGCATCGGAAGACTTGCATGGGATGCGTGAAGGTGAAGGAGAGGGCTGGCGCGGCACAAAAAACGGGCGCGCACCGTCGGTGAGCGCCCGTTCTGGCCGAAAGGGTGCGAGGTTCAGGGACGCACGGCCAGCGTGTTGCGCACGTCGCGCACGCCCTTCACGTCGCGGGCCAGGCGTTCGGCCTGGTTGCGCTCGGCGGTGGACTTGGCAAAGCCGGAGAGATTCACCGTGCCATTGAGTGTCTGCACGTTGATGGCGCCGGCGTCGACGGTCTTGTCCTCGACGAACTTGGCCTTCACGGCGGTGGTGATGGCAGCGTCATCGACGTAGGCACCCACGGTCTGCTGGTCGCGTACGACGGCACAGCCGGTGATGGTGGCCACGCTGAGAACAGCGGCCAGGGCGAAGGCGACGGGACGAAGTGTGCGCATGGGATGCTCCTGCTGGGTTGGTTGTTGTGCGCGGGCGGTTGGGGTCGCGGCAAGTGGCACGGGGCTTGTCGCGATGTCACGCGGAGGGCGCGGCGCGGTGCGAAGCCGCGGCCACGGCCGTGCGTGTGTCCTCCTCCTGGAGAGGTGGAACGGGGACGGCAGGCGGCGCTGCCACGAACGAGCGCGCCGCGGCCTTCAGATCGGAGGACTTCATGAGGGCCAGCGCCAGGCCGGTCACGGGCACGAGACGCCAGGCGCGCAGCAGGGCCAACGCTGCACCGGTGCCGGCCGCCATTGCGACGAGCCGGTAGGGCTTGTGCTCGGCATAGTCCTGCAGCATGGGCCGCGCGACATCCAGCGCGTCATGCACCGGATGCGATTGCCACCAGGCCTGGCCCGCGCGTCGCATGCGTGCCAGCATGCCCTGTTGCTGCGCAGCGTCCGTGGGCTGCGATGGCGCCGAGGGCCGGCGCCGGCGTGCCAGTTCGTACGCCAGCGCGCGCCGGCTTTGCTCCAGGCGCTCGCGTGGCGCCGTCGCGTCTTCGTGTTCAACGTCGGCCATGGCCGGCTCCTGCGGATGGGCGCAACAACGCGATGTCGGCGCCGACCTGCCGGCGCAGTTCGGCGAATCGCTGCCCAGGAGTGGGGCGGCGGCTGGCCAGCAGGGCGATGAGCATGGTGAGCAGGGCAAGGCCTGGCACCAGAACCAGGACCCAGTGGAAGCGGTCGTGCAGCACGCCGACCATCACCGCGACGCCGGCCAGCAGCATGAACACCAAGGCGGACACGCCGGCGACGGCCCAGGCGAGCACACGCACCTTCAGATCGCTGC
>DATKFT010000137.1:0-1785 GCA_035544335.1 Pseudorhodoferax sp. | reverse complement strand
GCACGCATCGAGTCCGGCAAGCTCACGCTGAACACCCGGCCCATGGCGTTCGCCGACACCGTGCACGAGGTCGCGGCCATGTTCGAGCTGCAGGCCGCGGCCAAGGGCCTGGCCTTTCACTTCGAGCCCGAGGGAACACTGCCCGAGTTCGTGCGCGCCGACGAGCAGCGGCTGCGCCAGATCCTCATCAACCTGCTGGGCAATGCGATCAAGTTCACGGCCGCGGGCCATGTGCGCTTTCGCGTGCGCCACCAGCGCGAGATGGCCACGCTGGAGATCGCCGACAGCGGCCCGGGCATCGCGGCCGATGCGCTGGCGCGCGTCTTCGAGCCCTTTGCACGCGCATCCACGCCGGGCCAGGGCGCGCACGGCGGCGCCGGCCTGGGCCTCACGATTGCCAAGATGCTGACCGATGTCATGGGCGGGGAACTGACGGCCACCAGCGAAGTCGGCCAGGGCTCGTTGTTCAGGGTGCGGCTGTTCCTGCCCGCGCTGCAGGGCAGCGCGGCGCAGTCCGCCACGCGCGCGGTGGTGCCGCGCCACGGCTATGCGGGTCCGCGGCGCAGCATCCTCGTGGTGGACAACGAAGAGGTCGACCGCCAGCTGCTCGTGCACCTGCTCGAGCCGCAGGGCTTTGCGCTGCGCACGGCCGCCAGCGGCCACGACTGCCTGGATCTGCTGGTCGCGGGCCTGCGCCCCGACGCCATCCTCATGGACCTGGCCATGCCCGGCATCGACGGCTGGGAAACCATCCGGCGCGTGCGCGCGCTGCTGCCGCAGCCGCCGCGCATCGCCATCGTCTCGGCCAATGCCTTCGACAAGGGCCTGGACAACGACGTGGGCATCCGACCCGAAGACTTCATGGTCAAGCCCGTGCGCTTTGCCGAGCTGCTGGACTGGCTGGGCCGCGCGCTCGCGCTGCAATGGCTGCAGACCGCGCCGGCCGTGGTGCCGGCGCCGCCTGCCGTGCCGCTGGCCTATCCCGATGCCGCCAGCTGCGCGGCGCTGCAGCAGGCGGTGGACCTGGGCTTTCACCGCGGCATCATGAATGCGCTGGACGCCATCGCACGCAGCCAGCCGCAATGCGCAGGCTTCGTGGACCGCATGCGCGGGCTCGCGCGGCAGTTCCAGTTCGAGGCCATGGGCAGCCTGCTGCAGCAGGCCAGCCACAGCCCCCGTGTTTGAGAGGCGGCACTGCGCACGGCTTGCAGCGCCACGGAGCACAGCGATGAACCCCTTGCCCCTGGACCAGACCCTGGACCGCGCCAACAGCGACGTGGTGCTGATCGTGGACGACGTGCCCGACAACCTGGCGATGCTGCACGACGCGCTGGACGAGTCGGGCTTCACCGTGCTCGTGGCCACGGGCGGCGAGATGGCGCTGCAGCGCGCGGCGCAGGCCCTGCCCGACGTGGTGCTGCTGGACGCCATGATGCCGGGCATGGACGGCTTCGAGGTCGCGCGCCGGCTCAAGGCCCTGCCGGCCACCGCGCACATCCCCATCATCTTCATGACCGGCCTGACCGAGACCGAGCACCTGGTTGCGGCGCTGGAGTCGGGCGGTGTGGACTATGTGACCAAGCCGATCCGCCCGAAGGAGGTGCTGGCCCGCATGCAGGTGCACCTGGCCAGCGCGCGCGAGCGGCGCCAGGCGCAGCGGCGGCGGCTCGATCTGGCGCTGCGCTGCATCGGCCGCATGCCGGCGCAGCCAGTCCAGCAACACGGGCGGTGCCATGCCGCCCGCGCCCGGCCCGCCGCAGTAGCGCTGCAGCAGCTCGCGCGCGA
>DATKFT010000136.1:0-6231 GCA_035544335.1 Pseudorhodoferax sp. | reverse complement strand
TGACGCCGAGCGCGTGGCCCAGCAGGTCGCCGAGGAAGATCCCCAGCAGGTGGCATGCTGCAAGCAGCGTGGTTCCGTAGATGATCATGTCGAGTGTCCTGTGGCTGGGCCGCGTGCTGCGTGGGGCCCGGCCAGCCGATGCGCCTGCACCTGCTTCGGGTCGATGTCCCGGGATGAAAGGTAGCGGTCGGCCGACGAACGATCAACCAAGCTCCGGCGCGAACGCTTACGCCGGCTGCAATGGTCAAGGGTTTACCCGGAGGTGGCATGGCGCAGGCGCCGGCACCTGTGCGGCACAGTGCGGCAGGCGCGCGCTGCCGCAGCGGCCACGGTGGCCAGATGCAGTCCGGCGCCGGCTATGCCGCCGCAGCCAAGGCAGCCGATGCCGTGCCGGCGACGCGGTAGCCAGCGTCCGCCAGGCGTGGATGACGCGTCATCGGCGCGTGGCCGCAGGACGCACAAGCCCCTCCCTCAGGCCCGCTCCGTCCACCTGTCCAGCGCCTCCAGCGCCTCGTCGAAGCGGTAGTCGCCCACCGCCTCCATGACCTCGTCCATGACGGGCTGCGCCTCGCTGCCCGCGGCGGCGGCGCGCAAGGCCTCGCCGAGGGTCAGCGCATCGGGGTCGGACTCGACCAGCAGCTCGCGCAGCTCGCCGGTCAGCTTGAGCAAGGTCGCGCGGGTCTGTGCCGGCGGGGGCGTCGCAGAGGCCGTCGCGGCCGCAGCCGGTGCCTCGGCCGGCGCCCGCACGGTGGCCAGGCCCGCCAGCACGGGCGTGAGTTCGCGTGCGACGCGCGCCAGCGCGGCCAGTTGCTGCGCGCGCGGGCGGCCCTGGTTGCAGGCCAGCTCGAGCTCGGTGGCCGCCTCCCAGACCGCGTTGGCGCCGATCGTGCCGGCCGTGCCGCGCAAGGTGTGGGCCAGCCGCGTCGCGAGCGCCAGATCGCCGCTGTCCAGCGCCGCCGTGAAGGCCTGCGTGAAGTCGGCATGGCCGCTCGCGAACTTGTCCAGCATGCGCCGGTACAGCGGCGTGTTGTTCTGTGTGCGGCGCAGCCCGCCGGCCACGTCGATGCCCGGCAGCGCACCGGGTGCGATGCTGACCGGCAGCGGCGCGGCCGCGTTGGCCACGGCGGCCGGGCGGCGCACGCCCGGGCGGATCCAGCGCGCCATGGTCACGAACATCTCGTCCACGTCGATGGGCTTGGAGATGTGGTCGTTCATGCCCGCGGCCAGCACGCGCTCGCGGTCGCCGGCCATGGCGTTGGCCGTCATCGCCAGCACGGGCAGCCTGGCCCAGCGCGCATCCGCGCGGATCGCACGCGTGGCCTCGAAGCCGTCCATCACGGGCATCTGGCAGTCCATCAGCACGCCGTCGAAGTCGCCGTCGCTCCCCAGCGCCTCCAGCGCCTGGCGCCCATGCTCGGCCACCACCACGTGCAGCCCGGCCTGGCCCAGCAGGTCCAGCGCCAGCTCCTGGTTCAGCGCGTTGTCCTCCACCAGCAGCACACGTGCGCCCACCAGCGCGGCGGCGGCAGCACCCGGCAGCATCATGGGCGCGGCGGCCGTGGTCTTGGCCTTCGGTGCCAGCACCTCGCCAATGGTTTCCAGCAGTGTGGACGGCGTGACAGGCTTGGTCAGCACGGCCTGCAGCGCCACACCGGCCGCACGCGCGGACTCCATCACCTCGTCGCGCGCATAGGCCGTGACCATGATGCTCGCGCGCGCATGCTCGATGCGCTGCTCCTGCAGCTGGCGCAGCGCCTCCACGCCGCTGATGCCCGGCATCTTCCAGTCCACGAGCAGCAGCTCGTAGGGCTTGCCGCCGCGCGAGGCCTCGGCCGCGGCCCGGACCGCCGCCTCGCCGCTGGACACGGTGTCCACCTTGAGCCCCATCTCCAGCGCCAGCGCGGCCGTGATGTCGCGCGCCATCGCGTTGTCGTCCACCACCAGCGCGCGCAGGCCTTCGAGCTGCTGCGCCAGCGGCATGCGCGGCGCGACCGGGCCGTCGGCCACATCGGTCTGGCGCACGAAGGGCAGCACGAACTGGAAGCACGAGCCCTTGCCGGGCTGGCTGTCGGCCCAGATGCGCCCTTCCATGAGGCTCACCAAATGGCGCGAGATCGCCAGCCCCAGGCCGGTGCCGCCGTAGCGGCGCGAGGTCGAGCTGTCGGCCTGCGTGAAGGACTCGAACACCTTCTCGCACTGCGCGGCCGTCATGCCGATGCCGGTGTCCTGCACGCGGAACTGCAGCTCCACGCGGCCCGCGTCCACCTGCAGCGCGCGCACGCCCACGCTGACCTCGCCGCGGTCGGTGAACTTGATCGCGTTGTTGGCCAGGTTCAGCAGCACCTGGCCCAGCCGCAGCGGGTCGCCGACCAGC
The DNA here is from genome assembly GCA_035544335.1 of Pseudorhodoferax sp. GTDB lineage: Bacteria > Pseudomonadota > Gammaproteobacteria > Burkholderiales > Burkholderiaceae_C > Pseudorhodoferax. Next base: position 3,857 of record DATKFT010000136.1, on the reverse strand, counting down.
AGCGTGGGCACCTCGCTGGGCAGGTCGAAGACCAGTTCGAGGTCCTTCTCGTCGGCCTTGAAACCGACCTGGTTGGCCAGGTCGTCCAGCACCTGGTCCAGCCGGAAGGGGACCTGCTCGATGCTGAGCTTGCCGGCCTCGATCTTGGAGAAGTCCAGGATGTCGTTGATGATGCCCAGCAGCCCCTTGGCCGCACGGTGGGCCTTCTCCACGTAGTTGCGCTGGCGCGGCGTGAGGTCGGTCTGCAGGGCCAGCAGCGACATGCCGATGATGGCGTTCATGGGCGTGCGGATCTCGTGGCTCATGTTGGCCAGGAAGTCGCTCTTGGTGCGCGCGGCCTGCTCGGCCTGCTCCTTGGCGGCCATGAGGTCGTGCATGAGCTCGGAGTTGCGCTCGCTCATGCGCGCGTCCATCACGGTCAGCAAGATGGTGAAGCCCAGCACCACGAAGGCCAGCACGCTGACCGCCGCGGCCAGGCCCTGGCCCGGCACGCCCCAGGCGCTGGGCACGCTCACGCAGTTCTCGGCGAAGCGCGCCGCCGCCATGCCCGTGTAGTGCATGGCGGCCACGGTGCAGCCCATGACCAGCGCGCCCAGCACGCGGGTCCAGGTGGAGCCGGCCTGGCGCGCATGGCGAAAGGCCAGCCAGACCCCGGCGATCGACAGCCCCACGGCCACGCCCACGGACACCAGCACCATGCGCCAGTCGAAGCGGATCGGCGGCGCCAGCTCGATGGCCAGCATGCCGCCGTAGTGCATGGCGCCGATGCCCGAGCCCAGGATCACCGAGCCCAGCAGGATGTGGCCGGCGTGGGGCTGGGCGACCTTGCGGATCAGCATCAAGAGCAGCGCCGAGGCCGCGATGGCCGGCAGCATGGACAGGCCCGTCCACAGCGCCTGGTAGCTGAACTCGATCGGAACATGCAGGGCCAGCATGCCGACGAAGTGCATGGCCCAGATGCCGAAGCCCATCGCGAGCGAGCCGCCGGCCAGCCAGCCGCGCCAGGCGCGGCCACGGCTATAGGCCAGCCGCCCGGCCAGACCCAGCGTGGCGTAGGCCGCCACCACCGCGATCGACACCGACAACGCGACAAGCCAGAGGTTGTAGCTGGTGGTCAAATTCAGCCGCTCAATTTATGAGCGACAAAGTGTACAGAACTGTTGCAGTATCAGCGCACCAGTTGATGCAGGACTTCGGTGTCGAAATGCGCGTCCAGAAAATCCGCCAGCCCGTCGAACACCTGGTCCAGCGTGCGGCCTGCGGTGCCGAACAGCGCGCGCAGCACGCCCGGGTCTTCGAACAGCCCATGCAGGTACAGGCCCAGCACATTGCCCTGGCCCCCCTGCCCGCCCTGCCCGCCCTGCCCGTTGTGCCCGTTGTGCCCGTTTTGCCAGCCCAGGTCGCCGGGCAGCACCGCGGTGGCCACATCCCCCGCGCGCGCCATCGCGGCATGGGGCGCGGTCAGGCCATGGTGGATCTCGTAGCCCTGCACGGCCAGGCCGGACAGCGCCTGCCAGGGGCCGGTCAGCTGGCCGAACTGCGTGCGCGTGGCGCGCACGGTCTTGTCCTGCGCGAACTGCGTCACGAGCGGCAGCAGGCCCAGGCCGGGCGCATTGCCGTCGATGCCGTGCGGGTCGACCAGCGCCTCGCCCAGCATCTGCAGCCCGCCGCAGATGCCCAGCACCGCGCCGCCGGCCTGCGCATGCCGGACGATGGCCGCGTCCAGGCCCTGGGCGCGCAGCCAGGCCAGGTCGCCGCTGGTGTGCTTGGAGCCGGGCAGCACGACCCAGTCGGTCGCGGCCGACAGGCCGGCCAGCTGCGCGGGCGAGCGCACCCAGACGAGGCGCAGCCCGGCCACGTTCTTGAGCGGCTGGAATTCGTCGAGGTTGCTGATGCGCGGGTAGGCGATGACGGCCACCGTGCGCTGCACGGCGCCAGGCTGCCGCGTCCGGTCGTCGAACACGCCGTCTTCTTCCGGCAGGCCGTGCTGCCACCACATGGGCAGCGTGGCCACGGTGGGCACGCCCGTCATCTGCTCCAGCATCTGCGGGCCAGGCGCGAGCAGCTTGGCGTCGCCGCGAAAACGGTTCAGCACGAAGCCGTGGATCAGCGCGCGCTGGGCGGGCGGCAGCAGCGCCCAGGTGCCGTACAGGTGGGCGAAGGCGCCGCCGCGGTCGATGTCGGTCACGAGCAGGCAGCGCGCGCCGGCGTGCTCGGCCACGCGCATGTTGACGATGTCGCTGTCGGCCAGGTTGATCTCGGCCGGCGAGCCCGCGCCCTCGATGACGACCACGTCGTTCTCGGCGCGCAGCGCGTCCAGCGCCTGCGCCACCTGCGGCCAGACCCGGGCGCTGCGCCCGCGCCAGGGCATGGCCGTCAGTTCGGCGTCCACGCGGCCCAGCAGCACGACCTGGCTGTGCGTGTCGCGCTCGGGTTTGAGCAAGAGCGGGTTCATGCGGACCTCGGGCACCGCGCGTGCGGCCAGGGCCTGGAAGTACTGCGCGCTGCCGATCTCGCCGCCCGCGTTGCCCACCGAAGGCCCCACGACCCGCGCGTTGTTGCTCATGTTCTGCGCCTTGAACGGCGCGACCTTGAATCCCTGACGCGCGTACCAGCGGCACAGCGCCGTCGTGACCCAGCTCTTGCCCGCGCCGCTGGTCGTGCCCAGCACCATGACGCAACGCGCCGGCCCCTTGTTCTGCTTGCTTTGCATGCAGCGATTCTCGCGGCTGCCAGATGGGCAGCAACACGGGCGCCCACCGCGCCCCCCCACAATCACGCCACCATGGACAAGCACTACCTGACCCCGCTCTTCGCACCGCAGGCCATCGTCGTGCTGGCCGGCCAGCCCGAGGCCCCCGACAGCCTGACGCGCGAGGCGCGCCAGCTGCACCAGGCGCTGCGTGCGCAGCGCTTCCAGGGCCAGCTCACGTTCCTGGACGTGCACACCAGCGGCACGCTGGCCGACCTGGCCCAGGCCAAGGCGGACCTCGCCATCGTCGCGCTGCCACCCGGGCAGATCGCCCAGGCGCTGGAGCTGGTCGGGCGCATCACCTGCCGCGCCGCGCTGGTGCTGGCCAGCGGCATCGACGCGGCGCTGGCGGCCGAGCTGCAGCGCATCGCACGGCGCGAAGGCTTCCACCTGATGGGCCCCAACGGGCTGGGCCTGCAGCGCCCCGCGCTGGGCCTGAACGCCTCGGCCCTGGGGCCCCTGGCCGCGCCCGGGCCGCTGGGCCTCATCGCCCAGTCCGGCGCGCTGACCACCGCCATGCTGGACTGGGCGCGCAGCAATGCCGTGGGCTTCTCCTCGGTGGTGGCGCTGGGGCCGCACCCGGGCGTGGACATCGCCCAGGCGCTGGACTTCATGGCCCACGACCCGGCCACGCACAGCATCATCGTGTACCTGGAAGGCATTCTGTGCGCGCGCCGCTTCATGAGCGCGCTGCGCTCGGCCGCCAACGCCAAGCCCGTGCTCGTGCTCAAGGCCGGCCGCCGGCCCGCCGGCAACGCCGCCGCGCAGACGCACAGCGGCGCCATCGTGGGCTCCGACGACGTGTTCGACGCCGCGCTGCGCCGCGCCGGCGCCGTGCGCGTGCGCTCCTTCGTCGAGCTGTTCTCGGCCGCCAAATGCCTGGCCTCGCGCTACCGGCCCGTGGGGCGGCGCCTGGCGGTGGTCACCAACGGCGGCGGGCCCGGCGTGCTGGCGGCCGACTGGGCCAACGAGATCGGGCTGGAACTCGCCAGGCTGTCGCCCGACACCGTCGCAGCGCTCGTGCCGCAGCTGCCCGCGCAGGCCTCGTTGACCGAGCTCGTCGACCTGTCCGAGGACGCCGACGCCGCGCAGTACCGTGCCGCGG
>DATKFT010000135.1:0-9015 GCA_035544335.1 Pseudorhodoferax sp. | reverse complement strand
ACGCCGCCGAAACCGGCTTCGGCATCGGCCACGATGGGCAGGAAGTAGTCGATGAAGTCCTTGTTGCCCGGCTCGATGCCGCGGCCCCACTGGATCTCGTCGGCGCGCTTGAAGGTGTTGTTGATGCGGCGCACCATGGTCGGCACCGAGTCGTAGGCGTACAGCGACTGGTCGGGGTACATGGTCTCGGAGGTATTGCCGTCGGCGGCCACCTGCCAGCCCGACAGGTACACGGCCTCCAGGCCTGCCTTGGCCTGCTGCATGGCCTGGCCGGCGGAGATCGCGCCGAATGCGTTCACGTAGCCCTTCTTGGCGCCACCGTTGATCTTCTCCCACAGCTTGTCGGCACCGCGCTTGGCCAGCGTGTACTCGATGGGCAGCGAGCCACGCAGGCGCACCACATCGGCAGCGCTGTAGCCGCGCTTGACGCCCTTCCAGCGCGGGTTGGTCGCCCAGTCCTTTTCGAGGGCGGCGATCTGCTGCTCACGGCTGAGCTGTTCGGTCAGGGATTGGGGCATGGAAGTTCTCCAGACGTTGATGGGATGGAGAAATTCTATGTCTTATATAAGACTCTATTTTCCTCATGTGTCTTATAGAAGACAAAATTTTAATTATTTAAAAACAACTACTTATCTTTAATATTTCTCAATACGAAATAAAAAACTCTATTGTAAAACCAAGAACTCCGAATGCCTCATCGCATATTTCATGAGATGAAATGCTTTTTTGCTGCACTGCACCGTCCGCTCAGCCATGGCGATCCAGCATCCAGTCGCCCGAGTCGATGGCACGCCGCCCCACCACGCGTGCGGGGCTGAGTTCGTAACACTGGCAAGCCAGACTGGCGCCCGCGACCAGCACCGGCACTTCGCGCCGCAGGTACTCGCCGCTGCGCTGCGGATAGACCTCCTCGATCTCGTCGAGCACGGCCAGCAGTGCCGGCGCGATGGCGTACACCTCGCCGCGCACGCGCCCCGCGCCACCCAGCACCAAACCCGGGTAGGCACCCAGGTCGTACAGGGAGCCAGCCAGCACGGCATCACCGACCCAGCGCGGGGCAGGCTCGAGCCGGCGGATGTCGTTGCTGCCGCCGCGGCGCAGCGTGCCGTAGACGAAGACGTGCAAGGAACCCGCAGTGGTTTCGGACATGATGCGCAACCGTTCGAAGATCAAAGAGGAACCAGTCTAGTGACGCCCCCACCCAGCCGGCTGGCCGCCAGCACCTGCCTCGCCGCCAGCATGATCCTGGTCGGCAGCTATGTCGCCCTGTCCAAGCCGCTCGCCGCCGCCTTCCCCGTGTTGCTGCTGGCGTGGCTGCGCTTTGGCATCGCGGCGGTGGCCATGCTGCCCTGGCTGCGCAAGCCGGCCACCGAGCGCCCCATGACGCCCGCGATCCGCCGGCTCGTCTTCCTGGAATCGTTTCTGGGCAACTTCCTGTTCTCGATCTGCATGATCTATGGCGTGAGCATGACCAGCGCCGTCTCGGCCGGTGTCGTGATGGCCGCCATCCCTGCCGCCGTGGCGCTGGCCAGCTGGCTGTTGCTGCGCGAGCGCGTCACGCCGCGCACCTGGGCCGCCGTCGCCTGCGCCGTGGCGGGGATCGGCCTGCTCGGCGTGGCCAAGCCGGAGCACGCAGGCCCTGCCGGCGAAGCCGCGCCGGGCCATGCGCTGCTGGGCCACCTGCTGCTGTTCGCCGCAGTGCTGTGCGAGGCGGCCTATGCCGTCATCGGCAAGAAGCTCACGGGCAGCCTGGAGCCCAAGCGCATCAGCGCGCTGATCAATCTGTGGGGCCTGGCATTCGCCACGCCATTCGGGCTGTACCTCGCCCTGCAATTCGACTTCGGCGCCGTGCGTCCAGGTCTGTGGGCCTTGCTGGTCTTCTACGCGCTCGCCGCGAGCATCTGGACGGTCTGGCTCTGGATGACAGGACTGCGCGCCATCCCTGCCGCCCAGGCCGGCGTGTTCAGCGTGCTGCTGCCGGTCAGCGCGGCACTGACCGGCGTGCTCGCGCTCGGAGAAAGCATGGGCCGCCTGGAACTGTTGGCCCTGGCGATCGCGCTGGTTGGCGTGACGCTGGCCACGCTGCCCACGCGCAAGCTCAACGATCTTTGAGCCGGTGCGCAGCCGGCCGCACGTTCTCCTGCCTGGCCGGCAGCACCGGCATGTGCTCACGCGGCGCGTTGAGCACGATGGAGGTGGAGGTGTCGGCCAGCACGCAGAACTTGCTGACGACGGCATCGAGGTGCGGCACGTCGATGACCGCGATCTCCAGCACCCAGCTGTCTTCTCCGGTCACATTGAACGCATTGATGACCTCAGGCGTCTGCTCGATGAGCTTGAGCACGCGCGCGTACTCGGCCCGCCCGACCCTGACGAGCGCGCGGATACCGTAGCCAAGACGCGACAGATCCACCTCTGCGCGGTAGCCCTTGATCACGCCCGCGAGCTCGAGTTTTCGCACACGCTCGGTCACCGCGGGCTGGCTCAAATGCACGCGCCGTCCGAGCTCGGCCATGGTCATGCGCGCATCGCGCTGGAGTTCCGCGAGGATCTTGTCGTCGTACGCATCGAGCGCATGGGCCTCTGCAATCATGCGGACTCCTTTGATCTGGAAAAGACAAGGTGTATTTTACTTTTGCCGATCATTTCCCGGAGCCATTTTTCCTTTCCCAAGAAAAGCCACTCTTCGACCCACACCGTGCACCGCGCAGGTGCCACGTCACCACGCCAGCGGCACACCGCGGGCACGGTGCGCGCGCGCCACGCGCGGCGCAGGCCCGCATGCCTGCGCGCATGCAGGCTCCACAGGGGCGCACCACCGTGCGCGCGCGCAGCGAAAAATCGCGCTTTCCTCTTGGAAAGGCGTTTCTTCTCCATTAGCATCCGCTCTGCCAGTGAGGAAGGTTTTTTTCGCTGGTGACAACGCAACACCAAAAAGGAATCTCATCATGGCAACTGCGAAGAAAGCGCCGGCGAAAAAAGCCGCACCGGCGACGAAGGCGGCACCTGCCGCGGCGAAGAAGGCACCGGCGGCGAAGAAGGCCGCCGCCCCCGCCAAGAAAGCGGCGGCACCCGCCAAGAAGGCCGCAGCGCCCGCAAAGGCCGCTGCACCCAAGAAGGCTGCAGCCCCCGCCAAGAAGCGCGCCGTCAACGCCGCCTTCATGAAGGCTCTGACGCCCAGCACCGAGCTGGCCGGTGTGGTCGGCGCAGCGCCGATGCCGCGCACCGAGGTCGTCAGCAAGCTGTGGGTCTACATCAAGAAGAACAAGCTGCAGGACGCGGTCAACAAGCGCATGATCAACGCCGACGCCAAGCTGAAGGAAGTCTTCGGCAAGGCCCAGGTGTCCATGTTCGAAATGGCTGGCCTGATCGGCAAGCACCTCAAGTAAGACGGCCTGCCGTCTCGCACAAAGGCCGGCTCTGCCGGCCTTTTTTATGGCCGCGCCGCCACGTGAACACACAGCCCCTCGGGGATCGGGCCAGCGCGCAGCAGCGGGCCGAGGGGTGCCGAAGGTGTGCCCTACGCCGTGCCGGCCTTCTTGAGCGCGGCCTGCGTGATCGCCCCCAGCGTGCCACGCGTGGTGATGACCTCCGGGTCCAGCACCACCTCGATCAGCGTGCCCTGTGGCCGCTCCAGCGCCGCCAGCAGCTGCGCCTCGAACTCGGCGGTCTTCGTGATGCGCGCGTCCGCATAGCCATAGGCCTCGGCCAGCTTCACGAAGTCGGGATTGGCCAGCGCGGTGCCGCTCACGTTGCGCGGGTACTCGCGCTCCTGGTGCATGCGGATCGTGCCGAACATGCCGTTGTTGAGCAGCAGCACGATGCTCTTGGCGCCGCATTGCACGGCCGTGGCGAGCTCCTGGCCATTCATGAGGAAGTCGCCGTCGCCCGCGATCGTGAAGGCCGTGCGGCCCGTCGTGATGGCCGCAGCGATGCCGGCCGGCACCCCGTAGCCCATCGCGCCATTGGTCGGCGCCAGCTGCGTCTTGTGGCCCTTGACCAGTCCATGGTGGCGGAAGAACCGGTGCATCCAGCTCGCGAAGTTGCCGGCACCATTGGTCACCACCGCATCGGCCGGCAGGTGCTTTTGCAGCAGCGCGACGATGGCTGGCATGTCGATGTCGCCCGGCAGCGCCTGCGGCTTGAGGTTTTCCAGGTAGTCGGCGTTGCAGGCCTGGGTCCAGTCCTCCCAGGGCAGGCTGGTGGGCGCCGTCAGCACCTCGAGCGAGCGCGCCGCCGCATTCATGGTGGCATTGATCGCGAGGTCGGCCTGGTAGACGCGGTTGAGCTCCTCGGCACTGGCATGGATGTGGACCAGCTTCTGCACGCTGCGCGGGGCCTGCAGCAGCGTGTAGGCCCCCGTGGTCATCTCGCCCAGGCGCGGCCCGATGGCCAGGACCAGGTCGCTGTCCTTCACGCGTTGCGCGAGCCTGGGATTGATGCCGATGCCGATGTCGCCCGCGTACTGCGGATGCCAGTTGTCGAAGGTGTCCTGGAAGCGGAAGGCATTGCCCACGGGCAGCCGCCAGTTCTCGGCAAAGCGCTGCAGCGCCTGCGCGGCCTGCGGCGTCCAGCCGCTGCCGCCCGCGATCACGAGCGGCTTCTTCGCCGCCAGCAGCATCTCGCGCAGCGTGCGCAGCGCGCCCGGGTCGCTCCAGGCCGGCACCGCCTCCACGCGCGGCAGCGGCGCCACGTCCACCTCCTGCACCAGCATGTCCTCGGGCAGCGCCAGCACCACGGGGCCCGGCCGGCCGTTCATGGCGGTCGCGAATGCGCGCGCCACGTACTCGGGAATGCGCCGCGGATCGTCGATGCGTTCCACGCGCTTGGCGAAACCCTTGGTGCTGGGGCCGAAGAAGCTTTGGTAGTCCACCTCCTGGAACACCTCGCGGTCGCGCGAGTCGCTGGCCACGTCGCCGACGAACAGCACCATGGGCGTGGAATCCTGGAAGGCCGTGTGCACGCCGATGGAGGCGTTCGTCGCGCCAGGCCCGCGCGTCACGAAGCAGACACCGGGCCGGCCGGTCAGCTTGCCATGCGCCTCGGCCATGAAGGCGGCCCCGCCCTCCTGGCGGTTGATGACGAACTGGATGCTGTCGCGGTAGCGGTGAAAGCCGTCGAGCGCCGCCAGAAAGCTTTCGCCGGGGACGCCGAACACATGGCTCACACCCTGCTCGACGAGACACTGCACCAACAAATGGCCTGCGATCTGTTTGCCCATGGAGCTCCTGCGTGGGATAGCGTTGAGGACGAGTGCGCGCGCACTGCTGCAATGATTATCGGCCGCAGGCCAGCACCTGGGCCCGCCAGGCGCGGCGCCGCTGTCTCCTCTGTTTCCCTTGCCTTTATTATCCAATCAGTTAATTATTGAGCCATGAACGACCCGGCACCTCCTGCAAGCAAACCCACCGAGCCACGCACGCGCGACGCCGACCGCTCGCAGTTGATCATCCTGGACGCGGCCCGCGAAGAGTTCGCCGGCCATGGCCTGGCCGGCGCGCGCGTGGACCGTATCGCCGAACGCGCCGGCGTCAACAAGCGCCTCATCTACTACTACTTCGACAGCAAGGATGGCCTGTTCCTGGCCGTGCTGGAGCAGACCTACCTGGACATCCGCGAGGCCGAGAAGCAGCTGCACCTGGGCGAACTGCCGCCCGCCCAGGCGATCCGCCGGCTGACCGAATTCACCTGGGACTACTACCTCGCCCACCCCGAGTTCCTGACGCTGCTCAACAGTGAAAACCTGCACCGAGGCACCCATCTGGCGAACTCGGGCCGCGTGCGGGAAATGAACTCTCCACTCATCGACACGCTGGCCGAGATCCTCGAGCGTGGGCGCGCCGAAGGCCTGTTCCGCGGCGGCATCGATCCGCTGCAGCTCTACGTCTCCATCGCCGGCATGGCGTACTTCTACCTGTCCAACCAGCACACGCTGGCGGCCGTGTTCGGCCGCGACCTCATGACGCCCAAGGCCCGGCACGAACGCCTGTCCCACATGTGCGAAGTCGTCCTAGGGTATGTACTTAGGAGCTGAGCAGCGCGCTGCGTTGACGCCGGATCGGCGGGGTTTCTAGAATGGCATAATTCACCCGTTGGTGAACAAATCCCAAACACCCGGAGACCCGCCATGTCCTTGACCCGCCTTGCCGTGCTGCTTGCCGGCGCCGCCCTGCTGCCCCAGATCGCCGCCGCCCAGAGCAGCTACCCGACCAAGGTCATCCGCGTCGTCGTGCCGTTCGCGGCCGGCAGCACCACGGACATCATTGCGCGCGCCATCACCGACAAGATGGGCCAGAGCATGGGCCAGACGCTCGTGGTGGACAACCGCGGCGGCGCCAGCGGCACGATCGGCCAGCAGGCCGTGGCCAGCGCCGCGCCGGACGGCTACACGATCATGATCCACTCGTCCTCGCACACGGTCAGCCCCTCGACCTTCGCCAAGCTGCCGTTCGACACCGTGGCCGACTTCGCCGCCGTCACGCCGATCTCCACCACGCCCAACGTGCTGGTCATCTCGCCATCCAAGGGCATCAAGTCGGTGCAGGACCTCGTGGCCAAGGCCAAGGCCAACCCCGGAAGCCTGAACTTCGCCTCGGCCGGCCAGGGCAGCGCCACCCACTTGAACGCCGAGAAGTTCAAGATGGCGGCCCACATCGACGCGACCAACATTCCGTTCAAGGGCTCGGCCGAGGCCGTCACCGAGGTGCTGTCCGGCCGTGTGGACTACTACTTCTCGCCGATCGCGCCCGTCATCGGCCAGATCAAGGAAGGCCAGCTGCTCGCGCTGGCCGTGGGCTCGCCCAAGCGCGCCACCGCCCTGCCCGACGTGCCGACCACGGCCGAAGGCGGTGTGCCCGGCTCGGAGTTCAACTTCTGGATCGGCATGATGGCCCCGGCCAAGACCCCGCGCGACATCGTCAACCGCCTGCACGACGAGGTGGTCAAGGCGCTCGCGAGCCCCGAGGTCAAGGAGCGCTTCCTCAAGCTGGGCGCCGACGCCTGGACCCTGAAGCCCGAAGAGTTCGACGCCTACATCAAGACCGAGATCCAAGCCAACGCCAAGCTCGTCAAGGCCGCCGGCCTCTCGCCCACCAACTGATCTTCCGTTTCCCGTTTCCTTTTCACGTTCGCAGGACTTCGCTATGCCTACCCAACGCCTTGGTCTGATCATGCACGGTGTCACCGGCCGCATGGGCATGAACCAGCACCTGATCCGCTCCATCGTCGCCATCCGCAACCAGGGCGGTGTGACCCTGTCCAACGGCGACAAGGTGATGCCCGACCCCATCCTGATCGGCCGCAACGCCGAGAAGATCGAGGCGCTGGCCAAGGCCCATGGCATCGCGCGCTGGGGCACCAACCTGGAGCAGGCCCTCGCGAACAAGGACGACACGGTGTTCTTCGACGCCGGCACCACGCAGATGCGCCCCACGCTGCTGGCCCAGGCGCTGCGCGCGGGCAAGCATGTCTATTGCGAAAAGCCCATCGCCACCACGCTGGCCGAAGCGATGGAGATCTCCAAGACCGCCAGCAAGTCTGGCCTCAAGCACGGCGCCGTGCAGGACAAGCTGTTCCTGCCCGGCCTGCGCAAGCTGGACATGCTGCGCCGCGCCGGCTTCTTCGGCAAGATGCTGTCGGTGCGCCTGGAGTTCGGCTACTGGGTGTTCGAGGGCGACCTGCAACCCATCCAGCGCCCGAGCTGGAACTACCGCACCGAAGACGGCGGCGGCATGATCCTGGACATGATGTGCCACTGGCGCTACGTGCTGGACAACCTGTTCGGCGAGGTGCAGTCGGTCTCCTGCCTGGCCGCCACGCACATCCCCAAGCGCTGGGACGAAGCCGGCAAGGAGTACGTCGCGACCGCCGACGATGCAGCCTACGCCACCTGCGAGCTCAAGGGCCATGGCGGTGAGAACGTGATCGCGCAGCTCAACATGAGCTGGGCCACGCGCGTGCGCCGCGACGATCTCGTGACCTTCCATGTGGACGGCACGCACGGCTCGGCCGTGGCCGGCCTGTCGGACTGCCGCGCCCAGAGCCGCGTGAACACGCCGCGCCCGGTCTGGAACCCGGACGTCAAGCAGACCATGAACTTCTTCGACCAGTGGCAGGAAGTGCCCGATTCCATGGTCTACGACAACGGCTTCAAGATCCAGTGGGAGCACTTCATCCGCCACGTGGTCGAAGACGCACCCTACAGCTGGACGCTGCCCGAAGGCGCCAAGGGCGTGCAGCTGGTCGAGGCCGCGCTGCAGTCGCACAAGGAACGCCGCTGGGTCGACGTGCCGGAACTGAAGGTCTGACACCATGGCACTGTCCATCAAGCTCCCCACCCCTGCAGGCCTGGCCGACTACCAGCTGCGCGGCCAGCCGCTGGCCCGCCCGCCGGCAGGCCTCGCGTTCAATCGCATCGCCTACTCGGCCGCCCACGTCGTGGCCGACCCGCTGGCCTCCAACGACCCCTGGCTCACGGCCGCCGTGGACTGGGACGCCACCATCGCCTACCGCCAGCACCTGTGGTCGCTGGGCCTGGGTGTGGCCGAGGCCATGGACACGGCCCAGCGCGGCATGGGCCTGGATTGGCCCACCTCGCTGGAGCTGATCCGCCGCTCGCTGGATGCGGCCAAGGACCACCCGGGCGCCTTCGTGGCCTCGGGCTGCGGCACCGACCATCTGGACATCGATGCCGTCAAGAGCGTGGACGACGTGATCCGTGGCTACGAAGAGCAGATGGCCGCGATCGAGAAGCTCGGCGGCAAGCTCATCATCATGGCCAGCCGCGCGCTGGCGCGCGTGGCCAAGAGCCCGGCCGACTACGAGCGCGTGTACGGCCGCATCCTGTCGCAGGCCCAGCAGCCCGTGGTGCTGCACTGGCTGGGCCCCATGTTCGACCCGGCGCTGGCAGGCTACTGGGGCAACGACAACGCCGATGCGGCCATGGACACGGCCCTGGCCGTCATCGCGGCCAACCCGTCCAAGGTCGACGGCATCAAGATCTCCTTGCTCGACAAG
>DATKFT010000134.1:0-4467 GCA_035544335.1 Pseudorhodoferax sp. | reverse complement strand
GTGCCGCGCGACATGGGCAGCACCTCGCCCAGCGGCAGGGCCGCGGCCGCGCCCACGATGTCGTCGGTGCGCGCGACCCAGCAGGCCAGGCGCGGTGCGGCGTCGGGCGCCAGTGCGTCGAGCCCGAACCAGCGCGGCCGGGCCGGCGCAGGCGCCGCGGGATCGACCGCGATGACCTCCAGGTACAGCGCCCCGCCCAGGCGCAGCAGCAGGTTGTGCGTGCCCATGCGGTCATGCCGGCCGCCGGCCTGGGGGCGCAGGCCCAGCTGCGCGAACAAGGCATCGCTGCCGGCCTGCAGGCTGGGCGCCGCGATGGCGAGGTGGTCGATGCGGCTCGCGACCATCTCAGCCCGCCGAGGGCCGCAGCAGCACCTTCTCGCCCGTGGCCTGCCTGCCGTAGACGCCGATGGCCTCCAGCGACAGCGCCTCGGCCAGGCCGACCTCGCGCGTGTAGTGGCTCGCGAAGGTGGTCGTGAGCTCGGCCGCCACACGCGCCTTGAGCTGCTGCACCTGCTGCGGGCCGATCTTCTGCAGGAACGGGAACAGCAGCCAGCCGCCCACGCCCCAGGTCATGCCGAAGCCACGCGCGATCTCGATCGGGCCGCGGTCCAGGCTGCCGTAGACATAGACCTGCTTGTGCACGCTGCTGCCATAACGGCTGTAGGCGGCCTGCTCCTTGCGCGCGATGGCGGCCTCCATGGCCACGAGGATCTGGCCGGCCAGCTTGCCGCCGCCGATGGCATCGAAGGCCAGCGTGGCGCCCGTGGCGGCGATGGCCTCCGTCAGCGCAGCCTGGAAGTCGGCCTGGCTGCTGTCGACCACGTGCTGCGCACCCTGGCTGCGCAGCAGCGCAGCCTGCTCGGGCTTGCGCGCCACGTTGACGAGCGGCACGCCGTCCTTCAGGCAGATGCGGTTGAGCATCTGGCCCAGGTTGGACGCGGCCGCCGTGTGCACGAGCGCGCTGTGGCCCTCGCGCCGCATGGTCTCCACCATGCCCAGCGAGGTCAGCGGATTCACGAAGCACGAGGCCCCCTGCGCGGCCGTCGCGCCCGCGGGCAGCGGCAGGCATTGCGCGGCCGCGATGGCGCGGTACTCGGCGTACATGCCGCCGCCCAGCAGCGCGACCTTTTTGCCCAGCAGGGCCTGGGCCGCGGCCGAGGCGCCGGCGGCGACCACGGTGCCGGCGCCCTCGTTGCCCACGACCATGGACTGGCCGACCCGGGCGCCCGCCGCGGCCAGGGCCGCGGGCGACAGGCTGGCCGTGACCACGGGACGCTCGGCCGTGCCCGACTGCTTGGCCGTGGCCATGTCGGCACCGCCGAACAGCAGGCCCAGGTCCGAGGGATTCAGCGGCGCGGCCTCCAGGCGCACCACGACCTCGTCGTCGTGCGCGGGCTGGGGCATGGCCACCTCGGCCAGCGAGAGTTCCAGGGTGGCGTCGGGGCGGATCAGCGAGCGCAGTTGCAAGGGCATGGGCGGTCCTCGGGTGGGTGGTTCGGTGGAGCCACCCAGTATAGGAAGCGCCCCTGCCTGCGCAGCAGGATCAGCGCGCCATCCACGCCGCGAAGGTGACAGTGCCCAGGCGCGGTGTGCCCGTGGGCACCAGCGTGCCATCGTCCAGCGGCGCGCCGAAGTACAGCGCCTGCGGATCGGCCACGACCTGGCGGCCGTCCTGCTTGAGGTCGAGGTAGCGCTGCACGAGCTCGGCCAGGCGCAGCCGCTCGGGGCCCGCGATCTCGATGCGGCCCATCGCTGGTGCGGCCAGCGCCACATCGGCCAGCACGGCGGCCACATCGTCGGAACTGATGGGCTGGATCGCGGCCGGCGACAGCCGGATCTCGCCGCCCGCACCGGCCGACTGCGCGATGCCGCCCAGGAACTCGAGGAACTGCGTGGCCTGCACGATGGTCCAGGGGATGGCGCCGGCCTCGATCAGGTCTTCCTGCGCCTGCTTGGCGCGGAAGTAGCCGCTTTGCTGCAGCTTGTGCGTGCCGACCACGGACAGGGCCACATGGTGCTCCACGCCGGCTCTGGCCTCGGCCACGAGCAGATTGCGGCCCGAGGTCTGGAAGAAGTCCAGCACGGCCTGGTCGGCAAACGAGGGCGAGTTCGCCACGTCCACCACCACCTGGGCACCGGCCAGCGCCGCGTCCAGGCCCTCGCCCGTGAGCGTGTTGACGCCGGTGTTGGGCGATGCGGCCAGCACGTCGTGGCCGCGGTTCTTGAGCAGGACGACGAGCTTGGAGCCGATCAGGCCCGTGCCGCCGATGACGACGATCTTCATGGTGTTTCCTTGGGTGGCGGTACGGGGTTCAGGCGAACTGCACCTTGTCCAGGCCGAAGGCCTTGTCGGCAGCGCCCGGCACGTTGCGGAAGGCGATGCTCAAGCGGTTCCAGGCGTTGATGCCCATCACGTTGTGGGTCAGTTCCACGATCTCCTGCTCGGAGAATTCGGCGCGCACTTCTTCGTAAATGGCATCGGGCACGCCATGGGCAGGCAGCTGTGTGAGCACCTCGGTCCAGGCGAAGGCGGCGCGCTCGCGTGCGTTGAACAGCGGCGACTCGCGCCAGATCGCCACGTGGTGCAGGCGCAGCTCGCCCTCGCCGTGCAGCTTGGCCTGCTTGACATGCATGTCCAGGCAGAAGGCGCAGCCATTCATCTGCGAGGCGCGGATCTCGACGAGCGCCAGCAGCTTGGCGTCCAGCAGGCCCTTCTTGGCCGAGACGCTGTAGTCGGACAGCTTCTTGTAGAGCTCGGGGGCTTGCTGCAGGGCGTTGAGACGGGGGGTCACGGTGCTTCCTTTCGGGTTGAAAAATTGGGTTCCTGCCTTCAAGACGGGCCAGCCCCGCGGTTTGTGACAGGCAGGCCGAAAAAAGCCGGTGTGGGCACAATCCGCCGCCATGCCCTTCTTCCAAGATCTCAGCCTGCCGGCCTTCACCGCCGGCTTCGTGGCGGTGCTGGTCGGGTTCACGAGTTCGGTCGCCATCGTGTTCCAGGCCGCGCTGGCCTTCGGCGCCACGCCCGCGCAGATCAGCTCGTGGATGTGGGCCTTGGGCCTGGGTATGGGCCTGGCCACCGCCATCCCATCGCTGCTGTGGCGCATGCCGGTCATGGTGGCCTGGAGCACGCCGGGCGCCGCCGTGCTGGCCGTGGCCGGCGCGGGCTACGGCATGGGCGAGGCCGTGGGCGCCTTCATGCTCAGCGCGCTGGCCATCTGGCTGGCGGGAGCCACGGGCTGGTTCGAGCGCGTCATGAACCGCATCCCCGTGGCCATCGCCTCGGCGCTGCTGGCCGGCGTGCTGGCCCGCTTCGGGCTCGATGCCTTCCTCGCCGCGAAGACCGCGCTGGGCCTGGTGCTGCTCATGCTGCTGGTCTATCTGCTGGGCCGCCGGCTGCTGCCGCGCTATGCGGTGCCGCTCACGCTGCTGGCCGCCATCGCCTACTGCGCGCTGCGCGGCGAACTGGCCTGGTCGGGCGTGCATGTGGCCTTGGCCGTGCCGCAGTTCACGATGCCGCAGTTCAGCTGGCAGGCCGCCGTGAGCCTCGCGGTGCCGCTGTTCGTCGTGACCATGGCCTCGCAGAACCTGCCCGGCGTGGCCGCGATCCGCGCGGCCGGCTATGGCCGCATGCCGATCTCCAGGTTGCTCAGCATCACGGGCATCGCCACGCTGGTGCTGGCGCCGTTCGGCGCGTTCGCGCTGAACCTGTCGGCCATCACGGCGGCGATCTGCATGGGCCGCGAGGCCCACGAGGATCCCGACAAGCGCTACACAGCGGCCGTGAGCTGCGGGCTGATCTACGTGCTGATCGGCATCTTCGGCGCCACGGTCACGGGTGTGCTGACGGCCTTTCCGCGGGAACTGGTGGCGGCCATCGCGGGCCTGGCACTGCTGGGCACGATCGCCAACGGCCTGGCCACGGCACTGGCCGACGAACGGCACCGCGAGCCCGCGCTGATCACCTTCCTGGTCACGCTCTCGGGCGTGGCAATCGCCGGCATCGGCTCGGCCTTTTGGGGCGTGGTGGCCGGCGCCCTGGCGCTGTTTGTGCAACAGTACGGCGCTTCACTCAAGAGCAAGGCATGAACCTCCTTTTCGTCGTCGACCCGCTGGACAGCTTCAAGATCTACAAGGACACCACGTTCTCGATGATGCGCGAGGCCCAGCGCCGCGGCCACCGCATCTGGTCCTGCGAGCCGCGCCACATCAGCTGGCGCACGGGCGGCCAGGTGCAGGCCCTGGTCAGCGAACTCACGCTGACAGGCCAGCCCGACGCCTGGTACCGCATCGACTCGACGCCGCTGCGCGCGCTCGCCGAATTCGACGCCGTGCTCATGCGCAAGGACCCGCCCTTCGACAGCGAGTTCTTCTACGCCACGCACCTCCTGGAGCAGGCCGAGCGCGAAGGCGCCCGCGTGTTCAACAAGCCCGCGGCCCTGCGCGACCACCCCGAGAAGCTGGCCATCA
>DATKFT010000133.1:0-5541 GCA_035544335.1 Pseudorhodoferax sp. | reverse complement strand
CTTGACCGTGGAATACCTCGTGGCGCTGACCTTCCTGGGCGGCGTGGGCGCGGCGCTGATGGGGCCGACCTGGCAGTCCATCGTGCCCGAGCTGGTGCCGCGGCAGGACCTCAAGAACGCCGTGGCGCTGAACTCGCTGGGCATCAACATCGCGCGCGCACTGGGCCCGGCGGTCGGCGGCCTGCTGCTGGCCAGCTTCGGCGCCGCAGCGGCCTATGGCGCCGACGTGCTGAGCTATGTGTTCGTGATCGCCGCGCTGCTGTGGTGGAAGCGCCCGCCGGCTGTGGAATCGGGCCTGTCGGAGCAGTTCCTGGGCGCGTTCCGGGCCGGCATCCGCTATGCGCGCGCCAGCCGCGAGCTGCACGTGGTGCTGCTGCGGGCGGCCGTGTTCTTCCTGTTCGCCAGCGCCGTCTGGGCGTTGCTGCCGCTCGTGGCGCGCCAGATGCTGCAGGGCACGGCGGGCTTCTACGGCGTGATGCTGGGCGCGGTCGGCGCGGGCGCCATCGGTGGGGCGCTGCTGCTGCCGCGGCTGCGCCAGCGCCTGGACGCCGACGGCCTCGTGCTGCTGGCTGCGCTGCTGGCCGCCGGCGTGATGGCCGCGCTGTCCTTCGCGCCGCCGAAGGCTGTGGCGGTGGGGCTCATGCTGGTGCTGGGCCTGGGCTGGATCATCGCGCTGACCACGCTCAACGGTGTGGCCCAGGCCGTGCTGCCCAACTGGGTGCGCGGCCGCGGCCTGGCGATCTACCTGATGGTCTTCAACGGCGCGATGGCGGCCGGCAGCCTGGCCTGGGGCCTGGTGGCGCAGCAGATCGGCGTGCCGCTCGCGCTCATGGTCGGCGCTGCCGGCCTGGTCGTCATCGGCCTCCTCTTCCACCGCGTCAAGCTGCCCACGGGCGAGGCCGACCTGCAGCCGGCCAACCACTGGCCCGAGCCCATGCTGACGGCGCCCGTCGCGCACGACCGCGGCCCGGTCGTGGTGCAGGTGGAGTACCGCGTGCGCCGCGCCGACCTGCCGGCCTTCCTGCGCGCCATGCAGGCCGTGGAGCGCGAGCGTCGGCGCGACGGTGCCTACGCCTGGGGCGTGGCCGAGCACACGGGCGAGCCCGAGCGCGTGATCGAGTGGTTCATGCTCGAGTCCTGGGCTGAGCACCTGCGCCAGCACCACCGTGTATCCAAGGCCGATGCCGATCTGCAGGCCCAGGCGCTGCGTTTCCACAGGGGGCCGGACAAGCCCCAGGTGCACCACTTCCTGGCGCTGGACCCGCGCCAGCCCGATGCGGTGCAGGCACCGGCGGGCGAGGCTCCACACGCGCACTGAGAGGGCCGACCCGCGCCGCGCCTGCGGCGGCACGGAACCAGGGCGGAGCGGCGCGGGCGCCCGCCCTCAGCGCTTGACCACGGCGCGGTAGTCGAAGCGGTCCGCGCGGAAGTACACCTCCGCATAGCACAGCGGGGTGTTGTTCACGTCGTGCGGCGTGAAGCGGATGCGCAGCAGCGGGGCGATGGGCTCCACCTGCAGCAGACGGCCGCGCAGCTTGCCGGCCGCCACGGCGCCGGCCTCGATGTGCGTGCTCTTGAGGCGAAAGCCCAGCGAGGATTCCAGCACCGACATCACGTCGCGCGTGTCCAGGTCGTGGGCGAGCAGCGCGCGTGCCAGCGCGGGCTCGGCGTACAGGATGCCGTAGGCCATGGGCTCGTCGTTGACCGAGCGCACGATGGTGATTTGCGTGAGCGGCGCGCCTTCGGCCAGCCGCAGAGCCTTGGCCGTGGCGGCACCGGCCAGGGCCTCGCGCACGGACAGCGTGCGCCCGCTGGCCACGTCGCCGCGCGCGCGCATGTGTTCGTAAAAGCCCGTCAAGGGCCCCAGCTGCGAGCTGGCGTCCGGCTGCGTCACGAAGCTGCCCTTGCCGTTGAGCTTCTCGATCAGGCCCTCGGCCAGCAGGGCTGCCAGCGCCTGGCGCACCGTGATGCGGCTCACGCCGAACGCCGTCTCCAGCTCGGCCTCGGAAGGCAGCTTGGCGCCCGGCAGCAGGCGTTGTTCCAGGATGTCCTCGCGCAGGCGCGCCTCGACCTGGGCAAACAGGGGCTTGGCGGGCTGCATCTCGTCGTGGGTGGTCTTGGGCATGCGGCGATGCGGGGATCGGGGTTCCACATCATAGTCCAGCTGTTCTGTAAGCTGTTATGACAGCTGTTGCGGCATTTCGATCGACCTATTATGATAGGTCGCATCAAAATGACAGAGGACGACAAGCAATGCAGCGCAGACTTTTGATGGCGGGCGTGGCGGCGGCCGCGATGGGGTTCGGTCCCGTCGTGCAGGCCTCGGGCGCCTATCCGAGCCGGCCGATCCGCGTGATCGTCCCGTACGCGGCCGGCGGCGTGGTCGACATCCAGACCCGCGCGCTCACGCACACGCTGCAGGCCGAGCTGAACCAGCCCGTGGTGGTCGAGGTCAAGCCCGGTGCCAGCGGCAACATCGCGGCCGAGCTCGTGGCGCGGGCGCCGGCCGACGGCTACACGCTGATCGTCTCGGCCAGCTTCATGATCAACAACCCGCTGCTGGAGACCGGCCTGCGCTGGGCGCCCAAGGACTTCGTGCCGGTCGGGCGCTTCGCGCTGTCGCCGAGCTACTTCGTGGTGCCGGCCAGCTCGCCGGCCAAGAGCGTCAAGGAGTTCGTCGAACTGGCCAAGAAGGCGAGCCCGCCCTGGCAGTACGCCGATGGCGGCGCGGGCACGCCGCAGACCATGTCCAACGAGGTCTTCAGGACCGTGGCCGGCATCGCGCTGGAGCCCGTCATGTACAAGGGCGCGCCGCCCGCTGTGCCGGACCTGCTCAACGGCATGGTGGCCATGGGCATCATGCCCTCCACGGTGGCGATCCCGCACATCAAGTCGGGCAAGCTGCGCGCACTGGCCAACATCAACAACCGGCGTTCGGCGCAGCTGCCCGAGGTGCCCACGATTGCCGAGGCCGGCTACCCCGAGGCGACCGCGCTGTCCTGGTACGGCCTGCACGCGCCGGCCGGCACGCCGCAGGCGGTCATCGAGACGCTGGAAGCCGCGATGCGCAAGGCCACGGCCACGCCCGAGGTCAAGGAGCGGCTCGTCAATGCCGGTGGCGAAGAGGCCTTCCTGGGCACGCGCGACTTCGTCGAGTTCCTCAAGGCCGACGCGGCGCGCTGGGAAAAGCTGGTGCAGCTGATCAAGAAATGAGACCACCCCGTTTGGTTGGCCCACTGCGTGTCGCCATCCCATCCCCCTCAAGGGGCGACGCCAGCGGCCTGGCAGAGCCAGTTCCGCGGCGTCTGCTGGCATGGCCTGCTCCGCGGCCTCTCGACCCCTTGCTTGCCACCCGGTTTCATACCTTGCGGATGGCGCGTAGCGCAAAGGAAAACTGAAATGAGCCTCACCCAAACCCCTGAAGCGTTCGCGGCGCTGCTGCAGCGCGTGCGCAGCTTCGTCGACGAAGAGGTCATCCCGCGCGAGGACCTGCGCAAGGTGCACGACGCCGCGGCCGTGCAGCGCACGGGCAGCGAACTGCGCGCACGCGCCGTGGCGCTGGGCCTGGGCGCGCCGCGCGGCGCCAGCGCCGACGGCGGCATGGCCTTGTCCTGGGAGGAATGCTGCGCCGTGCTGGAGCAGGCGGGGCGCAGCTTCCTGGGGCCGGCCGCCTTGCAGTGCGCAGCGCCCGGGCAGCCCGACATCGCGGCGCTGGAGCGGCTGGCCAGCCCGGAGCAGCGCGCACGCTACCTGCTGCCGCTGCTGCGCGGCGAGCGGCACTCCTGTTTTGCGATGACCGAGCCCGCGCCGGGCGCCGGCTCGGACCCGCGCATGCTGCGCACGACCGCGCGCCGCACGGACCAGGGCTGGGTGCTGGACGGCCACAAGTGGTTCATCAGCGGCGCCGTGCGGGCCGACTTCGCGATCGTGGTCGCGCGCACCGAGGCCGGCCCGTCCTGGTTCCTCGTGGAGCGCGGCACGCCGGGCTTCGAGGTCGTGCGCGACGTGCCGAGCATGGAGCCCTTCGAGGTCGGCGGCCATGCCGAGATCGTGCTCCAGGACTGCCGGGTCGGCCCCGAAGCCCTGGTCGGCGAGGACGGGCGCGGCCTGGAGCATGCGCAGCTGCGGCTGGAGGGCGCGCGGCTGTTCCACTGCATGCGCTTCATCGGCCTGGCCTCGCGGGCCATGGACATCGCGCAGCGCTATGCGCTGCAGCGCGAATCGCATGGCGCGCGCCTGGCCGAGCACCAGATGGTGCAGGCCATGGTGGCCGACGCCCACATCGACCTGTACGCGGCACGGCTCATGACCCTGGACGTGGCGCGCCGGCTCGACGCCGGCGCGTCGATCCGGCACCACTCCTCGATGGCCAAGGTCTTCGTGTCCGAGGCCGTCTACCGCGTGGCCGACTCGGCCGTGCAGATCTGCGGCGCGCTGGGCATCTCCGAGGACGTGCCGATCTCCATGATCCTGCGCATGCTGCGTCCGTTCCGCATCTACGACGGTGCCTCCGAGGTGCACCGCGCGGCCATCGCCAAGCGCGCGCTGCACCACAACCTCTCCGCTTGAGGACATCGCTGTGTTCGATACCCCCGAATTGGCCGCATTCCGCGACCGCATCCGCGCGTTCCTGCGCACGCACCTGCCCGACGACGTGCGCGCGGCCACGCGCAACGGCCAGCAGCTCGCGCGCGAGCGCCTCGTCGCCTGGCACGAGATCCTGGCCGCCGAAGGCCTGCTGGTGCCGCATTGGCCGACCGCATGGGGCGGGCAGGGCTGGGACGTCACGCAGCAGATGGTGTTCGACGAGGAGGTCGCGCTGGCCGACGCACCCGAGCTCAACAGCGTGACCTTCGACATGATCGGCCCGGTGCTGGTGCGCTACGGCACGCCGGAGCAGCGTGCGCGCTTCCTGCCGGCCATCGCCTCGGGCCGGCAGTGGTGGTGCCAGGGCTATTCCGAACCCAATGCGGGCTCGGACCTCGCCGCACTGGCCACACGCGCCGAGCGGCGCGGCGACCACTACGTCGTCAACGGCTCCAAGATCTGGACCTCCTACGCGCAGTACGCGGACTGGATGTTCTGCCTGGTGCGCAGCGACCGTCAGGCCCGACCGCAGCAGGGCATCAGTTTCCTGCTGATCGACATGCGTTCGCCCGGCATCCGCGTGCGGCCCATCGTGGGTATCCACGGCTGGGTGGTGTTCAACGAGGTGTTCCTCGACGATGTGGAGGTGCCCATGGACCAGCTGGTCGGTGAGGAGCACCGCGGCTGGACGATTGCCAAGTCGCTGCTGGAGTTCGAGCGGCTCAAGCTTGCGCGCATCGGCGAGAACAAGCGCCGCATGGCGCGCGCCCGCGAGGCCGGCCGCACGCGCGGCGTGGACGGCCAGCCCTGGTTCCGCGCGCGCTTCGCCGAACTGGCGGCCCGGCTCATGGCGCTGCAGGCCAACGCGGCGCGCTTCATCGCACGCCAGCAGGCCGGCGAGCCCATCGGTGCCGAGGTGTCCATGCTCAAGATGCGCGGCAGCCGGCTGATCCA
>DATKFT010000132.1:0-7643 GCA_035544335.1 Pseudorhodoferax sp. | reverse complement strand
TCGGGCCAGAATGCCGACTACACGGCGGCCCAGCTGGTCGCGTTCCGCGACGGCAAGCGCAAGAACAATGCCCAGATGACGGGTGTGGCGGCCAAGATGAACGACCGCGCGATCCGCGCCGTGGCCGATTACATCGCCGGCCTGCGCTGAAGACGCAAGGCACGCCGCAAGCGGCGGAACCAAATGCCTGTTTCCCTGCCTAAGGAACGGGCCGATACGGCGGGCCTTCTTGCGGGATGGCCCGCTTGTTCTTTGTGCCGCCATGGCGGGCGGCGGTAGCAAACCCGATGACGACCACCACCCACGGCCTGCGCGTTCGCAGCGGCTCCCACGCCTGGCGGGCCGCGGTGGAGCTGCTGTCCTCGATGCGCTTTGCGATCGCGCTGCTGACCATCATCTGCATCGCGTCCATCATCGGCACGGTGCTCAAGCAGCACGAGCCTGCCAGCAACTACGTCAACCAGTTCGGTCCGTTCTGGGCGCTGCTGTTCGAGAAGTTCAGCCTCAACGCGGTCTACAGCGCCTGGTGGTTCCTGCTGATCCTGGCCTTCCTGGTCATCAGCACCACGCTGTGCATCGCGCGCAGCACGCCCAAGATCTTCGCGGACCTCAAGGTCTACAAGGAAGGCATCCGCGCGCAGAGCCTCAACGCGTTCCACCACAAGGCCAGGGCTGTCGTCGCGGGCACCCCCGAAGCCGCGGCTGCACGCGTGGGCCAGGCACTGGCGCGGGCCGGCTGGAAGGTCAAGCTGCAGCGCCGCGACGTGCCTCAGGGCGATGGGTCGGCGGGCGAGGGCTGGATGGTGGCGGCCAAGGCCGGCGCGGCCAACAAGTTCGGCTACATCGCGGCGCACAGCGCCATCGTGCTGGTCTGCATCGGCGGCCTGCTGGACGGCGACCTGGTCGTGCGCGCCCAGACCTGGTTCAACGGCAAGACCATCTACAAGGGCGGCGGCATGATCGCCGACGTGGCGCCCGAGCACCGGCTGTCCATGCGCAACCCGACCTTCCGCGGCAACCTCATGGTGGCCGAGGGCACGCAGTCCAGCACCGCCATCCTGTCGCAGTCCGACGGCGTGCTGCTGCAGGACCTGCCGTTCGCGGTGGAGCTCAAGAAGTTCATCGTCGAGTACTACTCCACCGGCATGCCCAAGCTGTTCGCGAGCGAGATCGTGATCCACGACCGCGAGACCGGTGCACAGACGCCGGCCCGCGTGGAGGTCAACCACCCGGCGCGCTACAAGGGCGTGGAGATCTACCAGTCCAGCTTCGACGACGGCGGCTCCAGCGTGCGCCTGAAGGCCGTGCCCATGGTGCCCGGTGGCCAGGCTTTCGAGGTGGACGGCGTGATCGGCGGCAGCACCGAGCTGCAGCGCGGCGGCGCCAATGGCGAGAAGCTCACGCTGGAGTATGCGGCCCTGCGTGTGATCAACGTGGAGAACCTGAGCGGCCCCACGGGCGGTGCCGTGGACGTGCGCAAGGTCGACCTGCGCAGCGCCATCGACGCGCGCCTGGGCGCGGGCAACAAGACCGTGACGCAGCGCGAGCTGCGCAACGTGGGCCCCAGCATCACCTACCGGCTGCGCGATGCGGCCGGCCAGGCCCGCGAATACCACAACTACATGCTGCCCGTGGACACGGGCGACGGCCAGCCGGCCTTCCTGCTCGGCGTGCGCGAGACACCGGCCGAGGCCTTCCGCTACCTGCGCGTGCCGGCCGACGAGGCCGGCAGCATGGACACCTTCCTGCGCCTGCGCATGGCCGTGCTCGACCCGGCGCTGCGCGAGGCCGCTGTGCGCCGCTATGCGGCGCGCGCCGTCGATCCCCAGCGCCCCGAACTGGCCGAACAGCTGGCCGCCTCGGCCTCCAAGGCGCTGGCGCTGTTCGCCGGCGAGGGGGCCGACACCGCAGCCACGCCGCGCGGCGGCCTGCAGGCCATTGCCGATTTCATGGAAAGCAACGTGCCCGAAGCCGAGCGCAGCCGTGCCGGCGAGGTGCTGGTCCGCATCCTGAACGGCGTGCTGTTCGAGCTCGTGCAGATGGGCCAGGAACGCGCCGGCGCCAAACCGTTGGACAATGGCGAGAAGACCCAGGCCTTCATGACGCAGGCCGTGCTGTCGCTCAGCGACGCGGCGCTGTACCCTGCGCCCATGGCCTTCGAGCTTGCCGATTTCACGCAGGTGCAGGCCAGCGTGTTCCAGGTGGCCCGGGCACCCGGGCGCAACATCGTGTACCTGGGCTGCCTGCTGCTGATCCTCGGGATTTTCGCGATGCTGTACGTGCGCGACCGCCGGCTCTGGGTCTGGATGGCGCCGCACGGCGAGGCCACCGAAGCGACCATGGCTTTGTCGTCCAACCGCAAGACCATGGACGTGGACCGTGAATTCGACCTGCTCAAAAGCAGGCTGATCGGTGCCGAGACCGGCACAAAGGAGTGAGACGATGACCACCATGACGCGCAGTGCCGACCAGCTGGTGCTGAACGAGGGCTTTCTGGCCCGCCGCAACGGGTTCGACTGGCTGTTCGCGCTGCTGGTCGTGGTGGGCGGCGCAGTGGCGTTCTCGCGCTACCACGCGGCCATGGACATCTACGAGAAGTGGATACTGGCCGGTACCGTGCCCAGCCTGATCTGGCTGGGCTGGTTCTGGCGGCCGCTGCGCGCGCTGATGCTGGTCGTGGCGGCGCTGGCCCTCGTGGCCATCGCGTCCTACCAGGTCGGGGGCCAGGCCGACCTCGCGCGCGCCGACCAGGTGTTCTGGCTCAAGTACTTCCTGTCCAGCCAGTCGGCCATCCTGTGGATGAGCATGCTGTTCTTCATCAGCACGGTCTTCTACTGGGGCGGCATGGTCACACGCAACCCGGCCGCGGCGCTGGAGCTCATGGGCTCGCGCATCGCCTGGGCGGCGGTCACCATGGCGCTCGTGGGCACCATGGTGCGCTGGTACGAGAGCCACCAGCTCGGGCCGGACATCGGCCACATCCCGGTCAGCAATCTCTACGAGGTGTTCGTGCTGTTCTGCTGGATGACGGCGGCCTTCTACCTGTACTTCGAGGAACAGTACCGCACGCGCGCGCTGGGCGCCTTCGTGATGCTGGTCGTCAGCGCGGCCGTGGGCTTTCTGCTGTGGTACACGGTGGTGCGTGAGGCGCACGAGATCCAGCCGCTGGTGCCCGCGCTCAAGAGCTGGTGGATGAAGCTGCACGTGCCGGCCAACTTCGTCGGCTATGGCACCTTTGCACTGGCCGCGATGGTGGCCTTCGCCTACCTGATCAAGCAGCAGGCCGGCGAGACGCGCTGGTGGCGCCTGGCGCCGCTGTGGATGCTGGGCGTGGTGCTGTGCTTCGAGCCCATCGTGTTCCGCCAGGGCGGCGTGGAGGGCGGCAGCAGCTACTGGATCGTCTACTTCGGCGTGTCGGCACTGATCGTCGCGGCCATCCTGTTCGGCCGGCGCCGCATCGCCGAGCGGCTGCCTGCCCTGGAAGTCCTCGACGACGTGATGTACAAGGCGATCGCGGTCGGTTTTGCGTTCTTCACGATCGCCACCGTGCTGGGTGCGCTGTGGGCGGCCGAGGCCTGGGGCGGCTACTGGAGCTGGGATCCCAAGGAAACCTGGGCCCTGATCGTCTGGCTCAACTACGCGGCCTGGCTGCACATGCGGCTCATGAAGGGCCTGCGCGGTACCGTGGCCGCCTGGTGGGCGCTGGTCGGCCTGGCGATCACGACCTTCGCCTTCCTGGGCGTCAACATGTTCCTGTCGGGCCTGCACAGCTACGGAACGCTTTGACGCGCGGCGGGTCCGAACAGAGGGCGCTTCTTGAGGAGCTTGCAATGCTGATCCGGACCCACGACAAGGGCTTTGACCACGGCCACACCAGCGAGATCACGCCGCGCGGCGTGTACGAGGAGCGGCGCCAGCTCATGCGCTGGATGGCAGGCGGCGCCGCCGGGGCCGCCCTGGCGGGCTGGGCGCAGCGCGACGCGCTGGCCCAGGTGGCGCGTCCCAACAAGCTCGCGGCCCTGCCCGGTGTGCGCTCCACGGTGGCCGGCGCGGTCACGATGGAAAAGCCGACGGCCTACGAGGACGCCACCACCTACAACAACTACTACGAGTTCGGCACCGACAAGGCCGATCCGGCGCGCAACGCGCACACCCTCAAGACCGACCCCTGGAGCGTGGAGATCGAGGGCCTGGTCAAGAAGCCGGGCAGGTATGCGCTCGAAGACCTGCTCAAGCTCTCGGCCCAGGAGGAGCGCATCTACCGCATGCGCTGCGTGGAGGGCTGGTCCATGGTCATCCCCTGGGTCGGCTACTCGCTGTCGGCGCTGATCCAGCGCGTGGAGCCGCAGCCCGGCGCCAAGTACCTCGAGTTCCTGACGCTGGCCGACCCCAAGACCATGCCCTACGTGGGCTCGCGCGTGCTGAGTTGGCCCTATGCCGAAGGCCTGCGCATGGACGAGGCCATGCACCCGCTGACGCTGCTGACGTTCGGCATGTACGGCGAGGTGCTGCCCAAGCAGAACGGTGCGCCCGTGCGCCTGGTCGTGCCCTGGAAGTACGGTTTCAAGAACGCCAAGAGCATCGTCAAGATCCGCTTCGTGGACAAGGAGCCTGCGACGGCCTGGAACAAGGCCGCCGCCAACGAGTACGGCTTTTATTCCAACGTCAATCCCAACGTGGACCACCCGCGCTGGAGCCAGGCCACCGAGCGCCGCATCGGCGAGGACGGGCTGTTTGCCAAGAAGCGCAAGACGCTGCTGTTCAACGGCTACGAGGCCCAGGTCGGCCAGCTCTACGCCGGCATGGACCTGAAAAAGAACTACTGAAGTGCGTGCTCTGCTGCACCCGGTCGCCAAGCCCGTGGTGTTCGCACTGTGTCTGCTGCCGCTCGCCTGGCTGACCTGGGGTGCTTTTGCCAACACCCTGGGGCCGAACCCCGCCGAGCACCTGATCCGCGCCACCGGCGACTGGACACTGCGCTTTCTGTGCACCGTGCTGGCCGTCACGCCCTTGCGCCAGCTCACCGGCCGGCCGGCACTGGCGCGTTTTCGGCGCATGCTGGGCCTGTTCTGCTGGTTCTACGGCGCGCTGCACCTGCTCTGCTATGCCTGGTTCGACATGGGCTTCGAGGTCGCCGACATCGCGGCCGACATCGCCAAGCGGCCCTTCATCCTGGTCGGCTTCCTGGGCCTGGTGCTGCTGACGCTGTTGGCGGCGACCTCGTTCAACCGCGCGATCCGCGCGCTGGGCGCCAGGCGCTGGCAGGCGCTGCACCGCGCGGTCTATGCCGTCGCAGGCCTGGCGCTGCTGCACTTCTTCTGGATGCGTGCGGGCAAGAATGACTTCGGCGAGGTGGCCGTCTATGCGGCCATCCTCGGCACGCTGCTCGCGTGGCGCGTCTGGCGCCGTTTCAGTCCGGTCAGTCCGGCAGCAGCGACTCGCCGCGCATCTGCGCCTGCACGTCCTCGCGCGCGCGGATGAGCTGGGCCGCCGCGCCATCGACCAAGACCTCGGCCGCGCGGCCGCGCGTGTTGTAGTTGCTGGACATGCTCATGCAGTAGGCGCCGGCCGAGAGCACGGCCAGCTGGTCGCCGGGCTGCACCGCGAGTGGGCGGTCGCGGCCCAGCCAGTCGCCGCTTTCGCAGACCGGACCGACCACGTCGTAGACCTCGGCTGCCGTGTCGCGCGGCGCGAGCGGCACGATCTGGTGGAAGGCCTGGTACATGGCCGGACGCGGCAGGTCGTTCATGGCCGCGTCCACGATGCAGAAGTTCTTCTGTGTGCCGGGCTTGAGGTACAGCACCTCGGTCAGGCACAGGCCGGCGTTGCCGACCAGCGAGCGGCCGGGCTCGATCATGAGCAGCCGGTCGCCGTAGCCGCGCGCGTCGAGCTTGGCCAGCAGCTGTTGCCACAGGCCGTCGGCAGCCGGTGGCGCGTCGTCGCCGGGTGCACCGTAGACGATGCCCAGGCCGCCGCCGAAGTCGATGTGCGCGATGCGGATGCCCGCGGCCTCGATCGCGTCCACGAGGTCCAGCACGCGGTCCATCGCGTCCAGGTAGGGCGAGGCGTCGGTGATCTGCGAGCCGATGTGGCAATCGATGCCGACCACCTGCAGGCCTGCGAGGCTGGCCGCATGGCGGTACAGCGCGAGCGCTTCGTCGTGCGCCACGCCGAACTTGTTGCCCTTCAGGCCCGTGGAGATGTAGGGATGGGTCTTGGCGTCCACGTCGGGATTGACGCGGATGCTCACGCGCGCGCGGCTGCCACCGCTTCCGTGCGCGCGGGCGACTTCGTCCAGCACGTCGAGTTCGGCTGCGCTCTCGACGTTGAAGCAGGCGATGCCATGGTCCAGCGCCTGGCGCATCTCGGCGCGCGTCTTGCCCACGCCCGAGAAGATCACCTTGGCCGGGTCGCCGCCGGCCGCCAGCACGCGTGCCAGCTCGCCGCCCGAGACGATGTCGAAGCCGCAGCCCGCGCGCGCGAACAGCTGCAGCACGGCCAGCGTGGAGTTGGCCTTCATGGCGTAGCAGATCTGCGCCCTGCGGCCCGCAAAGCCGCGCTGGTAGGCGGCCAGCGCGTCCAGCATCGAAGCCTTGGAGTAGACGAACAGCGGCGTGCCGTGCGTGGCCGCCAGTTCGGACAGGCGCACGTGCTCCAGGTGCAGCGCACCGTCGCGCAGGTGGACATGGGGGTGGCCGGGCAGGGGCGTGGCGGACATGGTGAAGGCGGCGAAAAGGAAACGATGTTAGGCGGGTGCGGGCCTGGGGGCCATGCGCAAACCAAGGCCTCCCGTGCACGGCACCGTGAATTCCACGGTGCGCGGCCGGTGCGGCCTCAACTGCCGGGCAGCGGCAGTGGCGGCGTCGCGGGATCGAGGGCAGGCAGGGGCTCGGCCTGCGGCGCGGGGGTGGCCGAGGCCGGCATCGACGGCCGCAGCGACTGGCCGAGCGAGGCCCGGTTGCGCGCGGCCTCGGTACCGGCGAAGTACAGATTGCCCTTTTGCCCGCAGGCCGTGGCCAGCAGCGCCAAGATGGCGGCACCTAGAATCTTTTTCGTCATCCTGGACATGCCTGAAATTATGACCGACCCCGAATTCATGGACCGTGCCGAACGGCTGCTCGCCGCCGTCGAGTCCGCTTGCGACCGCATCAACGACGAAAGCGATGCCGACCTGGACAACCAGCGCGTGGGCGGCATGGTCACGCTGGCGTTCCGCAACGGCAGCCAGATCGTCGTGAACCTGCAAAAGCCTTTGCACGAGGTCTGGCTCGCGGCGCAGTCCGGCGGCTACCACTACAAGGGCGACTCCGGCCATTGGCTCGATACGAAAGGCGGCGCCGAGTTCTTTGAACAGCTGTCGCGCGATGCCAGCGTGCAAGCCGGCCAGCCCTTGGTTTTTCGACCGCTGCAGGGCGACTGAGCGCAAGCCACGCGCAGCGCGGTCCTGGGCGCAGGGTCCTCAGTCCGGCAGCAAGCCGGCGTGGGGCGGCGCCAGCAGAGCCGGTCGTGCTTCGACCAGCAGGTCGATCACGGCACGCGTCTTGAGAGGCAGCGCGCGCACATGGGGCCAGACCGCATGCAGCGGATAGCCGAAGGGCGCTGCCTCTCGAACACCTGCTGCAGCCGGCCTTCGGCCCGTTCGC
>DATKFT010000131.1:0-3289 GCA_035544335.1 Pseudorhodoferax sp. | reverse complement strand
AACGACGGTGTGGCGCCGGCGCGCGGCCCGCGCGCGGCACAGGTCCACGATGGCCTGCAGGTCGTAGTCGAGCTCGGGCAGCAGGATCACGTCGGCCGCACCCGCGATGCCGGCCTCCAGCGCGATCCAGCCCGCGTTGCGGCCCATGGTCTCCACGACCATCACGCGGCCATGGCTCTGGCCCGTGGTCTGCACGCGTTCCAGCGCATCGGTGACCGTGGCCACCGCGGTGTCGAAGCCGAAGCTGCGCTCGCAGCCCTGGATGTCGTTGTCGATGGTCTTGGGCACGCCCACCATGGGCAGGCCGAAACCCGCCAGCGCATGGGCGATGGTCATGGTGCCGTCGCCACCGATCACCACGAGCGCGTCCAGGCCCAGCGTCGCGCGCGCGTAGCGCACCACGTCCTCGCGCCGGTCCCGGCCCTGCCAGTTCAGCGGGCTGGCGCGGTTGTGCGTGCCCAGCACGGTGCCGCCGATCGCCAGGATGCCGCTGACGCTGTCCCAGTCCAGCGGCCGCACGCGCTGCTCCATGAGCCCGAGGAAGCCGTCCGCTATGCCCGTGACCCGGGCCGCGCACTGGCGGATCAGCGACTTGGTGACGGCGCGCAGCACCGCGTTCAGGCCCGGGCAGTCGCCGCCGCCTGTGAGCACGCCGATGTGCATGGATCCTCTCCTGCTTTCGTTTTGCGGGCTGCAAGCGTAGTCGACTTCGCGCCGCGCCGGCGCATGGCGGTACGCGCGGTGCGCCTATCGGCGGCGCGCGGGCCCGTGCAGGATGCCGGTGCTGTAATGGGGCGATGAGCAGTGCTGCACTTTCCGTTTCCCCGGACGCGCCAGCGGCGCGTGTACTCGTCGTCGGCGGCGGCATCGCCGGCCTGGAGATCGCCACCGTGCTGGGCAGGCGCTGGCGCAGGGCAGGGCGCGGGGGCAGGCGCAGGCCTGCGGGCGCGCCCGGCGTGACGCTGCTGGACCGCGATTCGGCCCATGTCTGGAAGCCCATGCTGCACACCATCGCGGCCGGCACGCGCGACATCGCCCAGCAGCAGACCACCTATGTCGCGCAGGCGCGCGATGCGGGCTTCGTCTACCAGCCGGGTGAGATCAGCGGCCTGGACCGCGCGCAGCGCCTCGTGCACATCGCGCCGCTGCACGCCGACGACGGCCGCCTGCTCGTGCCCGAGCGCACGCTGCCCTACGAGCTGCTCGTGCTGGCCATCGGCAGCCAGGCCAACGACTTCGGCACGCCGGGTGTGGCCGAGCACTGCTACGCCATCGATTCGCGGCTGCAGGCCGATGCCTTCTGCCGCGAGGTGCGGCTGCGCATGCTGCAGTGCCTGGCGCTGGACCAGCCGCTGTCGATCGCGATCGTGGGCGGCGGCGCCACGGGCGTGGAACTGGCGGCCGAGCTCGTGCAGCTGACCGAGGCCGCCGTGGCCTATGGCGCGGCCGGCCTGGCCGAGCGGCTCACGATCACGCTCCTGGAGGCCGGCCCGCGCCTGCTGGCCTCGTTCCCGCAGGACATCTCGGCCGCCACGCAGCAGCGCCTGCAGAGCCTGGGCGTGCGCGTGCGCACGGGCACCCAGGTCCAGGCCGCGCAGGCCGAGGGCTTCGTGCTGGCCGATGGCCGCCTGCTGGACGCCACGCTCAAGGTCTGGGCCGCCGGTGTCAAGGGCCCGGCCGTGCTGGCCACGCTGGACGGCCTGGAAAGCAACCGCAACCACCAGCTGCTGGTGCTTCCTTCGCTGCAGACCACGCGCGACGAACGCATCTACGCCGTGGGCGACTGCGCCAGCCTCACGCTGCCCGGCCAGGAGCGGCCGCTGCCGCCGACCGCGCAGGTCGCGCACCAGCAGGCGCAGCACCTGGTCCGCCACCTGCCGGGCCTGCTGCAGGACGGGCGCGCCGTGCCCGATTTCCGCTACCGCGACTTCGGCGCGCTGGTTTCGCTGGGCGACTACGACGCCTTCGGTTCGCTGGGCCAGTTCGGCTTCTTCGACGGCGGCATCATCCGCGGGCGGCTCGCCCAGCTCAGCCACGCCATGCTGTACCGCAGCCACCAGGCGCGGCTGCACGGCTTCTGGCGCGGCGGGCTGCTGTGGCTGGCCGACCTCATCAACGCGCGCGTGCGCCCGCCGATCCGGCTGGATTGAGCAGGCCGGGCTTATGGGTTAGGCCCTGCGGCGGCCGATGTCCACCACCGGCTAAGTTGCGTGCCTTTTGAGGTTCGACCTCGGTCTGCGCATCAATGGAATCGCGGGAATGCACGCGAGAAGCAGCAGCAGTGTTGAGGGCAAGGGAACAGGGAATGAGACGAGGTTGACTGCAACATTGTCCAAGCCGATATAGTTCACGCCTGCCGCCCCCGCAAACCGGAGAGTGGTCGTCGCCCCAGACGCGGTGAACCTCATGGAGTGAAGTTCCCAGTCATTGACCGTTCCCGAAAGCGGGCTTTTGAACGTCTCTGAAACACCGCCTGCAGATACCTCG
Organism: Pseudorhodoferax sp.; assembly: GCA_035544335.1. Classification (GTDB taxonomy): domain Bacteria; phylum Pseudomonadota; class Gammaproteobacteria; order Burkholderiales; family Burkholderiaceae_C; genus Pseudorhodoferax. The sequence continues at coordinate 802 of DATKFT010000131.1, read as the reverse complement.
ATCCCGGCAGGTCTTCCCCACAAATTCGAACTGCCCAGGTAGAAACTGACCTCGTATTGGGCCCCGGCAGTTGTTGAGAGTATTTGCTGGACTCCGCCAAAAGGAGCTCCCGCGGAAGGCCCCGTGAGATCCAGGAACAGATTGCCGCTCTGAGCGGCAAGTCCCCACGGGTTCGCCACGCCAAGCCAGGCGATGGCATCGTTGACGACCTGCCAGCCCGTGATGGCCGTGGAACCGGTTGCCACCGTCATGGTGGCCTGGCCAGGCGGGGCGAATCCACCCAGTTCGAAATTTCCGTTGGTGACAATACTGGACTGCGCGCTGAATGCGAGCAAGGCGGTGGTCAAACCGGCTGCGTATCGGACTATTTTCACTGGGACTCCTTTGCATTTTTGGGCGACAAGGGGGTGCACGAATGTGAAAGACCGATGGTCATCCGACAAAGGTGCCCAGACAGTTTCTGCAACAGGAGTCGGCATGTCCAGAGAATCGTGAACGCAGGGCGCCTGTGCAGCCGAATGATTTGGCTCGGCGGCAGGTGAAACTTTCAGCGACAGCAATCAATGGCGATAACCACGGGGTGAGTTACAGCGTGCCGGCACGGGCAAATACCCAAACATTTTTTAGCCGGTCCATTGCCTTTATGCCCAGAAGTTACCGAGCAGAATTCTCGACGGTGCACCTACCACGCGGTGGCGCGTGCACAGGCACTTCGGAAGGGACGGCAGTGACGCTGCCGGCCTTTCGCGCAGTCGACATCGTGGGTCCGGTTTGCCTCAGATTTTCATGCCGTGTGGCGGAC
>DATKFT010000130.1:0-3695 GCA_035544335.1 Pseudorhodoferax sp. | reverse complement strand
AACGACAGCCGGCGCGTGCTGCCTGCCAAGCCGGCCCGCGCCGAGCTCGGCCTGCCCGACGATGCCGTGGTGTTGTGCATGTTCAACCAGACCTACAAGGTCTCGCCGGAAATGGTCGATCTGTGGGCGCGGATCCTGCATGCGGCCCCCAACACCGTGCTCTGGCAGCTGCGCTACAACGACCAGGCCTCGGCCAACCTCGTGCGCGAGCTGCAGGCCCGTGGCGTGGCACCCGAGCGCCTGTACTTCTCGCCGCTGGCCGCCAGCGACGAGCATCTGGCCCGCCTGCAATGCGCCGACCTCATGCTGGACACCTGGCCTTGCAATGCCCACACGACGGCCAGCGATGCGCTGTGGTGCGGCGTGCCCGTGCTCACGGTTCCGGGCCAGACCTTCGCGTCGCGCGTGGCCGCCAGCCTGGTCACGGCCTGCGGACTGCCCGAATTCGTCTGCACCGATGCCGCGCAGTACGTCGAGCGCGCCGTGGCCCTGGCGCGCGAGCCGGCCCTGCTGGCGGCCGCACAGCAGCAGCTCGCGGCGCAGCGCGACCAGCTGCCGCTGTTCGACAGTCGGCGCTATGCGCGCGATTTCGAAGCGCTGCTGCAGCGCATGCACGACCGCCATGCCCAAGGCCTGGCGCCCGACCACCTGGAGGCTGCGGCCACCTGATCGGAGGGCGGCGCCGCCGCCCCACGCGACGCATGGCGCTGGACCCCATTGTTCAACTGACCCGTCCCGCCGCCACGCGCGCGGTGCCACGGGTGCCGCAGGAACGCCCCCAGGGCGATGCCGGCCGCACGCTGCGCCTGCTGCTGGCTGCGGGCGGCGCCGGCGAAATGCTGGGGCGCGGCGAGAACGGCCAAACCTACCGGCTGTTTCCCAACGGCGCGCAGCCCGGCTGGCGCGAAGGGCAGACCCTCTTGGTCCAGGTCGTGCGCACCGGCCCGCCATTGGAGGTCCGCGTGCTGGGCACGCTCACGCCGGAGGACGCGGCGGCCGCCAGGAGCGACACGGGCGCCGACCTGCCCTCGCTGCGTCCGGACCAGGCCGCCATCCTGCGGCTCGCCGCGGCCGCCAGCGACACCATGGCCCAGGCCGCACATTGGCGCCAGCTCAGCCTGACAGCGCTGCGCCAGGCCAGCACGGTGGCGCCGGACCACTCGGCGCTGGCCCCCGAGGTCGAGGCCGGTGCGCCGGACCAGGCCATGCTGCTGCGCGTGCTGCCCTGGCATGGCTGGCCGTTGACCTTGTGGCTGGAGCAGCGCCGCTGGAGTGGCGGCACCAACCGGCGCGCGCGGCGCCGCGCCGGCACCCGGCTGTGCCTGGCGCTGACCCTGCCCGCACTGGGCCGGGTGGCACTCACGCTGGACGTGCTGGACGTGCAGGTCGGCCTGACCGTGACCGTCGCGAGCGCGGCCGCCGTGGCGCCGCTGCGCGCCGAGGTCGGCGCCATCGCCGCACGCATGGCACGCGCCGGCCTGCGACTCATGCGCTGCCACGTGCGCCACGATCCCGCACTCGTCACACCCACAGTGGCCGCGCCCTCGCCCACGGTCGGCAGCCACGAGCTGCCGCTCGCGCTGTTCCGCGCGGGCGCCGAAGCCATGGAAGCGCTGCGCCGAAGCGTCGGCGCGCCCGCCCCGTAAGTGCTCGATCCGGCGCAATGAAGCCAATGATCTGTTCAGCTACAGATCGAATAACATGCTGATACGAGCAGGATGCAGGCCGGGACCGGCGACCAGCGCCGCGGCTTCGCCTTGGCCGGCACCAGCGGGAGTCACGATGGTCGATCACTCGAGGTCGGTTGCGGTCACGCAGCAGCCACTGGTGCCATGGCATGCGCTGGACAGCGCGCTGGCGATCGCGCGGTTCGCGCCCGACGGCACGCTGCGCCACGCCAACACCGGCTATCTGGCCCTGCTGGGCTGCGATGCCGGGCAAGCCGTCGGCAGCCACCACAGCCAGTGGTGCACATCCGCCACGCTGGCCGAGGCCGGCCTTGCGGACCTGTGGTCTGCGCTGCGCCACGGGCCGGTTCAGGCAGAGCCGGCCGAGAGAAGGCGCCGGGACGGCAGCATCTGCTGGCTCCAATCGACCTACGCGCCCGTGTTCGATGCCACAGGCGAAGTCCTCGAGGTGCTGGAGCTGGCCACGGACGTCACCGAACGCCTGCTGCGCGAACGCGCCTGCCAGGCGCGCTTGCGCCATCTGTCGCTGGCAGCCGACACGGCCGACGCGGCCGTCGTCGTCAACGACCAGCAGGCCCGCATCCTCTACGTCAATGCCGGCTTCACGCGCATGCTGGGCTGGAGCGCCGACGAAGTGCTCGGGCGCAACGTCATCGACCTGCTGCTGCCGGACCTGCAGCCGCCCGCCATCCAGGCCGTGCGCCGACGGCTGCGCTCCGGACGGGCGGCCGGCAGCCAGCGCATCGCGGTCGGCAAGGACGGGCAGCGCTGCTGGGTCCGGATCGACAGCCGCCCCGTCGTGGACGAGCACGACGGCCAGCGCTACACGGTCTCCGTGCTCACGGACATCACCGACGCGAAGACCCACGCGGCGCTGCAGCAGCGCGTGCTGGAAGCCATGGCGCGCGAACGGCCGCTGACCGAGGTGCTCGAGCTGATCTGCCTGCAGGTGGAGCACCTGGCGCCCGAGGTGTCCGCCACCATCCTGGAGGTCGACGAGCAAGGCCTGCTGCATCCGCTCGCGGCGCCCAGCCTGCCGCTCAGCTACTCGCAGAACCTCGAGGGCGTGTCCATCGGGCCGACCGTGGGATCCTGCGGCACCGCGGCCTGGCGCAACGAGGCCGTGATGGTCGAGGACATTGCCAGCGACCCGCTGTGGGCGCCCTACCGTGAGCTCATCTTGCCGCTGGGCTACACCGGCTGCTGGTCCACGCCGATCCGCAGCAGCCAGGGCGGCGTGCTGGGCACCTTCGCGTTCTACTTCCGCGAGCCGCGCAACAAGCTGGCCGCGGCCTTCCACCAGCGCCTGGTCGATACCTGCACCCACCTCTGCGCGCTGGCGCTGCAACGCGAGCGCACACGCCAGCACATCCGCCAGCTCGCCTTCTACGACAAGCTCACAGGACTGCCCAACCGCAGCCTGCTGCAGGCCAAGGCCGACCAGGCCATCGCTTCGGCCGCCCGCACCCAGCAACCGCTGGCGGTGCTGTTCGTGGACCTGGACCGCTTCAAGCAGGTCAACGACTCGCTGGGCCACCCTGCGGGCGACTCGCTGCTGCGCCACACGGCCAGTCTGCTGCAGCAGCAACTGCGCGGATCGGACATTGCGGGTCGCCTGTCCGGCGACGAGTTCGTGGCCGTGCTGCCGCAATGCGATGCGGCTAGCGCCACCGCCGTGGTCGAGCACCTGCAGGCGCTGCTGGCCAAGCCGCTGACGCTCGCCGGGGCCGCGCTGTCGGTCACCGCCAGCGTGGGCGTGGCGATGTTCCCGGCCGATGGCCGCGACATGGAGACCCTGCTGCAGCGCGCCGACATGGCCATGTACCAAGCCAAGAACGGCGGCCGCGGCCAGTACCGCTTCTTCAGCCCCGAGATGAACGAACTGGCGCAGGAGCGGCTGGCGCTGGAGACCGCGCTGCGCCAGGCCATCGGCACCGGCCAGATGCAGCTGCACTACCAGCCGCAGGTCGACCTGGCCAGTGGCCGTCTGTACGGCGTCGAGGCCCT
>DATKFT010000129.1:0-3637 GCA_035544335.1 Pseudorhodoferax sp. | reverse complement strand
CGAAGGCCCGCTCGCCGTGGGAGGCCAGCAGCGCGTGCAGTGCGGCGGGGCGGTGGGACGCGATGGCTGCACGCAGCGCGCGCAGGAAGGCGTCGTCGAAACGGGTGGGACGGAACAGCATGAGGATCTCCTGGGGCGCATGGCCACCCAGGTCCTCACGCGTTCAGGCGGGCGAGGACCTCGGGGCCGGCGCCCGCTGGGTGGGGGCGTACGAGGGCTGGAAGGCAAGGCGTGGCGCGCGGCGGCGCCTGTGCGGGTCGGGATCCATGGACTTCCTCCTGTTTCAAGCCGGCCTGGGGCCGAGGCCACGGCAGGCGCCGTGCTCCTGCCGGGCGCTGGCCGTGCTTGCGTTCGAACGGGGCCGATCGCTCGGCCGTCCGCGCCCGGGGCGAGGCAGCAACCGGACGCTGCGGCCGTGGGCGCAGCCCGGCGGCCACGGCCGCGGGGTCCTCGTGCACCGCGGTGCACTGGCGACGGAAAAATTCTCCCACCGGGCCAGGCCCGGCACCAGCACGCATTGGGACAGGCGCGCCCCCCCTGCGCATCGCCGGGCTATACCAAGGTATCGCCCGGGTGTCGCGCGCCCCTCCTCCCTGCCTCTCTTGGGCACCGCGCGGGGGATCCGGTATCGCGCCGGCCCGCGTGTCGCCGCCCTTCGGTGCGGCCGGCCCAAACCTGAACGCCGGCACGGCCCGCCGCGCCGCCCCGGTGCGGCGACGCAGGAGCCTGCGACGCGAAAACACGGGGCGCCAAAGCTGAACACGCCGGCCACGGTTCATTCCTAAACTGGGCAGCGCGAACCGCGACGGGGGCGCACATGCCCAGGCCTGCGGCAGTGCCCATCCCAGAACCCAGAACCGACTTCCTCGCATGGAGACAAGCCTTGAACCTCTTCCCGGTGGCCGATGACGCCATTCGCTTTCGCGGCGTGCACATGCCCTGGCGCGCACTGGCCTTGCACCGTCGGCGCGGCCCCCGGATCGGCTGACGCGCGGCGGTGATCCGTGCCCGAGGGGCACGGCCACGCACGGTGCCGATGCCTACCCCGCCCCGCGCGCGGCAGCGGGCGGACTGCGCCATCGCCCCCGGCATCCAGCAAGGACACACAAGCCGCGCCGCGGGCGCGTTTCCACAAGGCCATGGACTCCAGTTTCTTCTTCATCTCGCTGCTCAACGGCGTGAGCTACGGCTTGCTGCTGTTCATGCTGAGCTCGGGCCTCACGCTGATCTTCAGCATGATGGGCGTGCTCAACTTCGCGCACGCCAGCTTCTACATGCTGGGCGCCTACCTGGCCTACACGCTGTCGGGCATCGTGGGTTTCTGGGCCGCGCTGCTGCTCGCGCCGCTGCTGGTCTTCGCGCTGGGGGCTGCGTTCGAGCGCTACTGCCTGCGCCGCGTGCATGCCTACGGCCATGTGCCCGAGCTGCTGGTCACCTTCGGGCTGTCCTACCTGATCCTCGAGCTCGTGCAGCTGGTCTGGGGCCGCTCCACCGTGCCCTACGGCCTGCCGGCCGCGCTGCAAGGTCCCTTGTTCACGCTGGACGGCACGCAGTTCCCGCGCTCGCGCTCCTTCGTGATGCTGGTGGCGGTGCTGATGCTGCTTTCGGTGTGGCTGCTGCTCTCGCGCACGCGCATCGGCCTGGTCATCCAGGCGGCGCTCCAGCAGCCCGACATGGTCGAGGCGCTGGGCCACAACGTGCCGCGCGTCTTCATGCTGGTGTTCGGCGGCGGCGCGGCGCTCGCGGGCCTGGCCGGCGTGATCGGCGGCAACACCTACGTCACCGAACCCGGCATGGCGGCCTCGGTCGGCTCCATCATCTTCGTGGTCGTGGTGGTCGGCGGCATGGGCTCGCTGGTCGGGGCCTTCCTGGCCTCCCTGCTGATCGGCACCGTGCAGACCTTCGCCGTGGCCATGGACCACTCGCTCGCCAGCGCGCTGCAGGCGCTGGGCGTGGCCGTCACCGAGCAGACCTTCGGCCACGAGCTGCTGCGGCTCACGGTCTCGCAGGTCGCGCCCATTCTTCCCTACCTCTTCCTGGTGCTGATCCTGGTGCTGCGGCCGCGCGGCCTGCTCGGCACCCGGCACGACTGACGCATGCACACCACCCTCACCACAGGCCGCACCGCGGCCAAGGCGCCGCCACTGCGCCACGGCCCCGGCAAGCGCCGCACCGGCCGCATCCTGGTCTGGTCGCTGTTCGCCCTGTTGCTGGCCACGGCGCCCCTCGTGCTGCGCAGCACGCTGGCGGTCAGCATGCTCTCGCAGATCGGCTACCTGGTCATCGTCTGCCTGAGCTACAACATCCTGCTGGGCCAGGGCGGCATGCTGAGCTTCGGGCATGCGGTCTACGTGGGCCTGGGCTCGTTCGTCGCGGTGCACGCGATCAACCTGGCCGGCGCCGGCCAGCTGCCGCTTCCGCTCTGGCTCATCCCGCTCGTGGGTGGCCTGGGCGGCCTGTTCTTCGCCGCGCTGTTCGGCTATGTCTCGACGAAGAAGTCGGGCACCACGTTCGCGATGATCACGCTGGGGCTCGGCGAACTCGTGGCGGCCATGGCGCTCATGCTGCCCAGCTTCTTCGGCGGCGAAGGCGGCGTGACCGCCGACCGCGCCTACGGCCAGCTGCTGCCAGGCATCGATTTCGGTGCGCAGACGCAGGTCTACTACCTCATCGCGGTCTACTGCTTCTGCTGCACCGCCCTGATGTACGCGTTCACGGGCACGCCGCTGGGCCGCATGCTCAACGCGGTGCGCGACAACCCCGAGCGCGTCGCGTTCATCGGCTACGACCCGCAGCGCGTGCGCTACTACGCGTTCATGGTCGCGGGCTTCTTCGCGGGCATCGGCGGCGGCCTGGCGGCCATCAACTTCGAGATCGTCAACGCGAGCGACAGCCTGAACGTGCTGCGCTCGGGCACCTACCTGCTGTTCACCTTCCTGGGCGGTGCGGGCTTCTTCTTCGGCCCCATCATCGGCGCGGCGCTGATGGTCTTCGCGCTGGTGCTGCTGTCCGAACTCAGCAAGGCCTGGCTGCTCTACGTGGGCCTGGTGTTCCTGCTCATGGTGATGTTCGCGCCGGGCGGTGTGGCCAGCCTCATCATGGCGAACCTGCGCGTGGCGCAGTTCGGCAAGCTCCACCGCCTGTGCCTGCCCTACCTGGGCCTCGCGGCCGCTGCGGCCACGCTGCTGGCCGGGCTGGCCGCCACCGTCGAGATGGTCTACCACCGGCAGTTCGACGCCGCGCTCGGGCCCATGCTGCGCCTGGCGGGCTGGCAGCTCGACAGCGCCTCGGCCACCACCTGGCTGCTGGCCTGGCTGCTGCTCGTGGCGGGCGCGGCCTGGCTGGAACTGGCGCGCAGGCGCTTCGCGCGGGCCTGGGACCAGGTGCAGCAAGCGATCGAGACCGAGGTCTGGCGGCGGGAGGCGGCATGAGCGCCGCACCGGGCCGCCCCGAGCAAGCGCGCACCGCAGGCGAAGCCGAAGGTACTCCAGTGAGCCATGCACTCGAACTCAGGGGGCTGCGCAAGCGTTTCGGCACGACCGAGATCATCCGTGGCGTCGACCTGGCCGTGCAGGCCGGCGAGCGCGTCGCGGTCATCGGACCGAACGGCGCCGGCAAGTCGACGCTGTTCAACCTG
>DATKFT010000128.1:0-1640 GCA_035544335.1 Pseudorhodoferax sp. | reverse complement strand
CCCAGGCGGTGATCGCCTCGACGGTCCGCGGCAGCGAGCCGACCACTTCGGGGTTGCTCACGCTCTTGTAGAGCAGGGTGCCGATGGGGACCAGGAAGGTCAGCAGGAGGAACAGCAGCAGCGGCAGGATCAGGGCCTGGGCTCTTCAGGGCAAAGCCGAGCAGGCGGCGTTCCCGCAGATAGCGCTGCACGGCGTCCTGCATCGTCGGGCCGCGGTTCATGCCATGCTCCCCGGCCAGGGCATTGCCACGGCGGCCAACCGTCCCACGTCGACCTTGGCGTAGATCATCGAGGTGTCCAGGGAACGATGGCGCAGCGTGTCGGCCACTTCCTTGAGTGTGCCGCCGGTCTCCAGCAGCCGGCATGCCAGCGTGTGGCGCAGGATGTGCACGCGCGTGTACGGCAGCCCGCAGCGCAGATACGCTTGCCGCACGGTGTTGCGAACCACGTCGGGACGGATCGGTTCGTCCACCGGCGCGACGTGACGAACGAAGACGTGCCGGTTGGCGGTGGTGGGCCGCTCTGAGCGCAGGTACGCGGCGATGGCACGTCCCGTGGTCTGCGGCAGGGGCATCACGTCCACGCGGCGCGACTTGCCCTTGACGATCCGCAACGTTCCGGCCTCCCAATCGATGTCGTCCAGTTCCAGGTTGACGACTTCGCGCTCACGCAAGCCAAGATCGACCAGGCAGCGCACCATGGCGTAGCCACGCAGGTGCGATGCAAGCCCTGGCGGGAACGCTGCCAGCAGCTGGTTGACCTCGCTCAGGGACAGGGTCTGCGGCAGCGGCGCCAACCGCCAATGGGCGGGTGGTGCAATAACAGGCAGCAGATGCTCCACACGGTCGCCGCAGAACGCCAGGAAGCGCAGGTAGCCGCGCAGCGCTCCCGCGAGCGAGCTGGCGCTGGCGGGGCTGACCCGTTCGAGTTCCTGTGCGATGAACTGCCGCAGTTCATCGGCGCTTGGGGTGGCCATCGTGTCGATGCCGGCGGCATTGGTCACGCGCAATTGCAACAATGATCGGACGACACTCAGCCGTCGAATCCGCGTCGTCTCGGCCAGACCTCTGGCCTGTTGCATGTGGACATCGAAGCGCACAAGCTGGTCCTCGATCGCGTCGGCCCGATGGCTGCTGATGAGCACACCTGCATCAACCAGGGTGATCAAGAACTGGCGCAGTGCGGCCCGCACCTGATGCTTGCAGCGCTGCACGGGAGATGAGCACCGGCAGTGCGGCAGGTGTCCGTCAACGAAGCACTGGACGTGCTCTTCGGAAAGATCTCTTACGCCGATGCGTTGGCGTGCCCAGTGCGCGAAGTGCGCCACGCCATACACGTACATGCGGACCGTGTTCGCGGCGTAGTGGCGCTCGACCAACCGCTGCATGTAGGTCGGAACAAATGGCGCAAGGTCGCTGTCGCGCAGCCATGCGGCTGGCACCGGATGAAGGGAATCGAGCGCGTCCATGGAGATCTCCTGAAGTGGGGTTGCCACCGCAGGAGATACCCACTTTTATGCGAAGTCCAGCCGGCGCCTGGATCGCCGCAGCCTTGCCGCGCCTAGTCGTGCGCAGGGGTGCTGCCAGCGAGTTCGCATAAGAGCGCAGTTCGCATAATTTCGGTTATGGGCAGCTGCCCAT
>DATKFT010000127.1:0-7014 GCA_035544335.1 Pseudorhodoferax sp. | reverse complement strand
AGTTCGTCCCAGGCCAGCCAGCGGTCGCCCTCGTCCTGCCGGCGGCGCCAGCTGGCCAGGTGCACTTCGTAGATCGCGATCGGCGCGTCGATGGCGTTGGCCGCGCGCCGCGCGGCGCTGGCCGGCACGGGCGGCGGCAGCCGGGCCACGCGGCTGGCGGTGTCGGGCCGCAGCTGGGCGGCCAGCGCGTAGGGGTCCGCCTTGAGCGGCAGCAGCCGGCCCTCGGCGTCCTCGAGTTCGTACTTGTAGAGCGCACCCGCGTCCACGCCGGGCACGAAGGCCTCCCAGACGCCGGCACCGGGCCGGTGGTGCAGCGGGTGCACGCGGCCGTCCCAGCCATTGAAGTCGCCCACCACGCTCACGCGCCGCGCGTTCGGCGCCCAGAGCGCGAAGCGCGTGCCGGCCACACCGTGGTGCACGCGCGGGTGCGCGCCCAGCGCCTCGTAGGGCCGCAGGTGCGTGCCCTCGGCCAGCAGCCACAGGTCGGTCTCGCCCAGCAGGGCGCTGGCGCCCACGGGGCCGCCTTCGGCCTGGCGGCCTGCGCCGCGCATGGGCCTGGCTTCGCCTGCGGTGCGCGCTTGCCTGGGGCGGCCCGGCGCGGTGCTCATGGCTTGGGTTCGATGCGCCAGATCTGGCGCGCATAGGCGCGGATCGTGCGGTCCGAGGAGAAGACGCCCATGCCGGCCACGTTGGCGATGGCGCGCGCGCACCATTGCGCGCGCTGGCGGTACAGCGCATCGACCGCGTGCTGCGTGGCCACGTAGTCGGCGTAGTCGGCCAGCAGCATGTAGTGGTCGCCACCCCACAGCAGCGCATCGACCACGCCGCGGTAGCGGCCCGGCTCGCCCGGCGAGAACCGGTCGCCCGCGATGGCATCGAGCACGGCCTTGAGCTCGGGCTGGCTTTCGTAGTGGCGCATGGGCTGGTAGCCGCTGGCGCGCAGCGCCTGCACCTGGGGCGTCTTCAGGCCGAAGATGAAGATGTTCTCGTCGCCCACGGCCTCGCGGATCTCGATGTTGGCGCCGTCGTCGGTGCCGATGGTCAGCGCACCGTTGAGCGCCAGCTTCATGTTGCCGGTGCCCGAGGCCTCGGTGCCGGCCGTGGAGATCTGCTCGGACAGGTCGGCACCCGGCATGATGGTCTCGGCCACCGAGACCCCGTAGTTGGGGATGAACACGAGCTTGAGCAGTTCACCCACGCGCGGGTCGTTGTTGATCACACGCCCGGCGTCGTGGATGAGCCGGATGATCTGCTTGGCCATGTGGTAGCTGGACGCGGCCTTGCCTGCGAACACCACCACGCGCGGCACCCAGCCCTGGCCATCGGGCCCCTGGGGGTTGGCCAGGATCGCCTGGTAGCGGCCCACCACGTGCAGCACGTTGAGCAGCTGGCGCTTGTACTCGTGGATGCGCTTGACCTGCACGTCGAACAGCGCGTCGGGATCGACCTGCACACCGGTCGTGCGCGCGATCAGCGCGGCCAGGCGCGCCTTGTTGGCGCGCTTGACCTCCATGAACCCGGCCTGCAGCTCGGCGTCGTGGGCCAGCGCGCCCAGCTTGTGCAGATCCTGCAGGTCGTGGCGCCAGCCATGGCCGATGTGGCGGTCCAGCAGGCCCGCCAGCCCCGGGTTGGCCTGTGCCAGCCAGCGCCGCGGCGTGACGCCGTTGGTCATGTTGGTGAAGCGCTCGGGCCACAGTGCGGCGAAGTCCGCGAAGATGGTCTGCACCAGCAGGTCGGAGTGCAGCTTGGACACGCCGTTGACCTTGTGGCTGCCGACGATGGACAGGTGGGCCATGCGCACGCGGCGCTCGCCGTTCTCGTCGATCAGCGACAGCCGGGCGAGAAAGCCGTTGTCGCCGGGCCGGTGCTGGGCCGCGAAGTCCAGGAACTCCTTGTTGATGCGGAAGATGATCTCCAGGTGGCGCGGCAGCACGTGCTGCATGAGGCTCACGGGCCAGGTCTCCAGCGCCTCGGGCATCAGGGTGTGGTTGGTGTAGCTGAAGGTGCGCCTGCAGATCGCCCAGGCCGGCGCCCAGTCCATCGCGTGTTCGTCGCACAGCACGCGCATGAGTTCGGCCACGGCGATGGCCGGGTGCGTGTCGTTGAGGTGGATGGCCACATGGTCGGCCAGGTTGCTCAGGCCGCCGTGCTCGTCCAGGTGGCGCCGCACGAGGTCCTGGATGGAGGCGGCGACGAAGAAGTACTCCTGCTTCAGGCGTAGCTCGCGGCCGGCCGGCGTGCTGTCGTTGGGATAGAGCACCCAGGAGATGTTCTCGTACTCGTTCTTGGCCGTGGCCGCGCGCTGGTAGTCGCCGGTGTTGAAGGCGTTGAGGTCGATGTGCGAGGGCGCGGCCGCCTTCCAGAGCCTGAGCGTGCTGGTCTTCTTGGTGCCATGGCCGGGGATCACCATGTCGTAGGCCTTGGCCTGCACCTCGCCGCCGGCACGCCAGATGGCCTGGCCGTCCACATGCTCGACCCAGCCGCCGAAGCGCACGGGGTAGTGGATCTCCCAGCGCGGGAACTCCCAGGGCGTGCCGTCGGCCAGCCAGGGGTCCGGGTGCTCGATCTGCTGGCCACCCTGGATCTCCTGCGCGAACATGCCGTACTCGTAGCGGATGCCGTAGCCGAACGAGGGCAGGCCCAGCGTGGCCATGGAGTCCAGGAAGCAGGCCGCCAGTCGGCCCAGGCCGCCGTTGCCGAGCGCGGCGTCGGGCTCGTGTTCGGCCACGTCCTCCATGGTCTTGGCATGCGCGCCCAGGGCCTCGGCCGCGCCGTCGAGCTGGCCCAGCGCGGCCAGCGCGTTGGACAGCGTGCGGCCGATCAGGAACTCCATCGACAGGTAGTACACGCGGCGCGCACGCGCGCCGCGGTCGGCCGCCTGGGTCTGCACCCAGCGCTGCGCGAGCTCGGTGCGCGCGGCCTGCGCGACGGCCTGCATGAGTTCGGTGGGGCTGGCGGCGGCCGGTGCCACCGCGACCGTGTGCAGCAGGTGCTCCTCGGTCCGCGAGGCGAAGCTGTGGCTGGAGAAGGCAGGCGTTGGGCTCATGGCGTTCCTTGTCTGTTCCCGAGGTGCCGCGGGGCAGGGCGGCCTGCTGCCGCAAGCAGGGTCCATGCCAGGCGAAACCGGAGTTCTCGGCCTCCGCTTTGGTCGGGGCGCGAGTGCGGCTATCCTAAAGGCCCCGCCCGAGACCACGGTGCGAGCGGGCATTACAACAGCAGGAGAGCGCATGAATTCCAACGACCTGGCCCAGCAGCTGGACCTGCCCAAGCGGGCCATCGCCCTGGTGCTGGCCGGCGGGCGCGGCAGCCGCCTCATGAACCTCACGGACCGGCGCGCCAAGCCGGCGGTGTACTTCGGTGGCAAGTTCCGCATCGTCGATTTCGCGCTCTCCAACTGCCTGAACTCGGGCATCCGCCGCATCGGCGTGATCACGCAGTACAAGAGCCACAGCCTGCTGCGCCACGTGCAGCGCGGCTGGGGCTTCCTGAAGCCCGAGATGAACGAGTTCGTGGACCTGATGCCGGCCCAGCAGCGCGTGGACGAGGAGAGCTGGTACCGCGGCACGGCCGATGCCGTCTACCAGAACCAGGACATCCTGGCCAGCTACCGCTCCGAGTACATCATCGTGCTGGCCGGCGACCACATCTACAAGATGAACTACGCCATCATGCTGGCCGACCATGTGGCCAAGGGCCGCGAGTGCACGGTGGGCTGCATCGCGGTGCCGCGCGAGCAGGCCTCGGCGTTCGGCGTGATGGCCGTGGACGAGAACAGCATGATCACCGACTTCCTCGAGAAGCCCCAGGACCCGCCGCCCATGCCGGGCCGGCCCGACATGGCGCTGGCCAGCATGGGCATCTACGTGTTCAATGCGCGCTACCTGTACAAGGAGCTCGAGCGCGACATGAACGACCCGCAGTCCAGCCACGACTTCGGCAAGGACATCATTCCGCGCGCGGTGCGCAATGCGCAGGCCGCGGCCCATCCGTTCGAGCTGTCCTGCGTGAACATGCGCGTGGGCGAGGAGGCCTACTGGCGCGATGTCGGCACCATCGACGCGTACTGGGACGCCAACATCGACCTCACGGCCACCGATCCGCTGTTGAACCTGTACGACACGCGCTGGCCGATCTGGACCTACCAGGCCCAGCTGCCGCCGGCCAAGTTCGTGCACAACGCCGACGACCGGCGCGGCATGGCGGTGGAGTCGCTGGTCTCGGGCGGCTGCATCGTTTCGGGGCATGTGCTGCGCTCGGTGCTGTTCTCCAGCGTGCGCGTGAACTCCTATGCCCATGTCAACTGGTCGGTGCTGATGCCGGCCGTGCAGATCGGCCGGCATGCGCGCGTCACGCGCGCCGTGATCGACCGCGGTGTGAATATTCCCGATGGCATGGTCATCGGCGAGGATGCCGAGGCCGACGCCGCGCGCTTTCACCGCAGCCCCAATGGCATCGTGCTGGTGACCCAGGCCATGCTGGAGCAGCTCAGCGCATGAAGGTTCTGCAGGTTGCGGCGGAGGTCTATCCGCTGGTCAAGACGGGGGGATTGGCGGACGTGGTGGCGGCCCTGCCGCAGGCGCTGACGGCCGCCGGCGCCGAGGTGCGGCTGCTGCTGCCGGGCCTGCCCGCGGTGCTGCAGGGCGTGGCCGAGCTGCGCGAGGTCTGCACGCTGGGGCCCATGTTCGGCGCGGGCCGCGTGCGGCTGCTGTGCGGCCTGCTGGCCGGCGTGCAGGCTGCCTACGTGGTCGATGCGCCGTATCTGTACGAGCGCCCGGGCAGCCCTTACCTCGGGCCCGACGGACAGGAATGGTCGGACAACCTGCAGCGCTTCGCGCTGCTGGGCTGGGTGGCCGCCCATGTGGCGGCCGGCGAACTCGATCCGCAGTGGAAGCCGCAGCTGCTGCATGCGCACGACTGGCATGCCGCCATGTCCTGCGCCTACCTCGCGGCGCGGCCCGTGCGCGATGTGGCGACCGTGTTCACGGTGCACAACCTGGCCTTCCACGGCCTGTTCGAGCCCACGGACTTCTTCCTGCTGGGGCTGCCTGCGCGCTTCATGGCACCGTCGGCGCTCGAATTCCATGGCCAGTTCTCGTTCATCAAGGCCGGGCTCAAGTTCGCCGACCGCATCACCACGGTCAGCCCGAGCTATGCGCGCGAGATCCACACGCCGGAGTTCGGCGCGGGCCTGGACGGCGTGGTCCGCGCGCGCGGCGATGCCGTGACGGGCATCCTCAACGGCGTGGATCCACAGGTCTGGAACCCGGCGACGGACAGCGACCTGCCCGCGCGCTACGACGCGCAGGACCTGGCCGGCAAGGCGGTGTGCAAGGCCAGTCTGCAGCAGGCGCTGGGGCTGCTGCCCGAGCCCGATGCGCCGCTGTTCGGCGTGGTCAGCCGGCTCACCACGCAAAAGGGGCTGGACCTCGTGCTGGAGGCCTTGCCCGGCCTGTTGGCGCAGGGCGCGCAGTTCGCGGTGCAGGGCTCGGGCGATGCCGCGCTGGAGGCCGCGTTCCGCCAGGCGATGGCGCGCCATCCCGGCCGCGTGGCCGTGCGCCTGGGCTACGACGAGGCCTTTGCGCACCGCATGATCGCGGGCGCGGACGCCATGCTCGTGCCCTCGCGCTTCGAGCCCTGCGGCCTCACGCAGCTCTACGCGCTGCGCTATGGCACCGTGCCCGTCGTGCGCCGCGTGGGCGGCCTGGCAGACACCGTGGTGGACTGCAACGAGGACACCCAGGCGCGCGGCCTGGCCACGGGCTTCCAGTTCGGGCCGGCCACGGCCGAAGCGCTGGGCCGCACGCTGCGGCGCGCCGTGCTGGCCTACCGCCAGCCGGAGCTGTGGCGCCAGCTGGTGCTGCACGGCATGGCCCAGAACTTCTCGTGGGAACCCGTGGCACAGCAGTACCTGGCGCTGTACCGGGATGCGGTTGCGGCGTTGGGATGAGACCAGCCCGCCTGGACTTCTGCACCGCGTGCGGCAGCGCCATCTGCGCCTGAGATGCTGTCGACGCTGGCGATTGCCAACTACCGCTCGCTGCGCCGGCTCGTGCTGCCGCTGGGCCGGCTCACGCTGGTCACCGGGCCCAACGGCAGCGGCAAGTCCAGCGTCTACCGCGCACTGCGCCTGCTGGCTGCGGTGGCCCAGGGCGGCGTGGTGCGCGCGCTGGCGCGCGAGGGCGGTCTCGCGTCCACGCTGTGGGCCGGGCCCGAGCAGTTCTCGGCCGCCATGCGGCGCGGCGAGCAGCCCGTGCAGGGCACGGTGCGGCGCGGGCCCGTGTCCCTGCAGCTGGGCTTCGGCGCGGCCGCGCACGAGGGCTATGGCTACGCGATCGACATCGGCCTGCCGATCCCGCGCAGCACCTCGGTGTTCAACCACGATCCCGAGATCAAGCGCGAGGCGGTCTGGAACGGGCGCTGGCTGCGGCCCGCGGCGCTGCTCGTGGAGCGCCGCGGCGCCGCGCTGCGCATCCGCGGCGACGACGGCACCTGGCAGGGCGTGGCGCGGCCGATCCCGGCCTTCGCGAGCATGATGACCGAGTACGCCGAGCCGCGTACCGCGCCCGAGATGCTGAGCCTGCGCGAGCAGATCCGCGGCTGGCGCTTCTACGACCATTTCCGCAGCGACGCCGACGCGCCTGCGCGCGTGCCGCAGCTGGGCACGACCACGCCCGTGCTGGCGGACGACGGCAGCGACCTGGCGGCGGCCTGGCAGACCATCGTGGAGATCGGCGACCGCGCCGCGCTGGACGCCGCCGTCGAGCACGCCTTCCCGGGCGCGCGCGTGCAGGTGGCCGTGCAGGGCGAGCGTTTTGCGCTGCGCATGCACCAGGCCGGGCTGCTGCGGCCGCTGGACGCGGCCGAACTGTCCGATGGCACGCTGCGCTACCTGCTGTGGGCCGCCGCGCTGCTGACCCCGCGCCCGCCGGCCCTGCTGGTGCTCAACGAGCCCGAAACCAGCCTGCACCCGGACTTGCTGCCCGCGCTGGGCCGGCTCATCGCGCAGGCGGCGCA